>NZ_JAGWCW010000002.1:0-244487 GCF_020657835.1 Clostridioides sp. ZZV14-6387 | reverse complement strand
AAGTAGTATTGGATAGGTTCTATCCTATCTCTACATATAAGTTTCCCTATATGCTGACTATTTTAGCTACTAACTCATGACTAAAGTCACTAGTGTGCGTAGCTATTTTTCAATCAATAAATTACTATTCTATTAAATTAACTTAATAACCTTTAAATTAAATTATAAAAACTGTTGTAGGTTAGCAACAACAGTTTAAAAAGATTTGTTTTATAATATAGAGATATATTAATTCGTAATGCTGGAGCTAGCCCATTCCTTACACTGAACGATTCTTTTTCCATCATCACCTTGTTCTTTATCATATGCAAATTGATTAAGCATTTCACATGGAAATGTATCACATAGACCACAATGTGTAAGATTTTTATTTTCACAACATGATTTTACAGGGCATTCTTCACCCCAAAAAGGTTTATCAATATATGTACATCCTTTGCAATTGACCTTTCCTTTGTACTCACATTCATAACATAAAATTCCACATCTTGATTCTATCATTGTTACTCACTCCTTAAATATAAATTTTATATGATTGTACATCAAAACTTATACTTTTCATTGTAAAAATCGGACAAATTTTTTATATAGGTTGTTGGATTAACCCCACAGATAGATTTAAAATCATTTATAAAATGGGATTGGTCATAATATCCAATATCTTGAGCTAAAGTTGTAAATGGCATATTATTATTTTGTACTTCTTGTAATACAAGATTTATACGAAGTAATCTAAGATAGGATTTGATACTCATGCCAAGAGAATTATTAAAAATCCTATTTATATGACGTTCACTATAACAACTGATTTGAGAAATATTTTTAACTGACATAATGGAGTTCTGTTTTCTTGTATTTTCAAGGATTGGGATAGTCATATCTATTATATTTGATTTGAACAAGTATGATAAAAATAACATATCTAATTCTTCTATTAATTCTTTTAGAGTGCTCGTTTTTTCAAAAATAGAATTAATCTCTGAGCTAAATAATGTATTAAAATCTTCAAGTTTAATTTTTAAGTCAGTGGATTCTCTTTGAGAAAAACCTGTTAAATAATATACTCCACCTGGACGAAACTCAACAAATACTCGAAATAGTACACTTTCTATGTCGTTTTTTACAATTATAGTTTTCGTTGTAGCTCCCCAAAATTCACTATCCATACTCTTTTTATCAAATTCAAATATCATACATCCACTAGCATCAGGTATTAATGTAAGATTTTCTTTAGTATTTATATCGGGAATAGCTATTGTATAGTGTGCTATATATGGTCTTAACAATTTATGTGGCAAAATATATGTATACTGTTTGCAAGTATTTAAAATATTATTGATTATTTTATTCATAAGTAAATCCTCCTAATATATTAAGAACAAATATGCCAATTTATTTTAATATATAATAAACAAAATTTGATTCAACTGAAATATTTTAATAATATGTTCTTATTAAATTCAGATACAATAATTGTAAGGTAAAATTTCAAAATATACAATTATTATAAATTATAGATGCCACTAAATGTATATTAAATAAGAGTAAATATAAATCAAGATTAGAAAAGAATAGTATTACTTTCATAATAAACACATATAAAGATATTTTTAAGAATAAAATTTATTATTAAATAAAAAATAAAGGAGAGTGGTTTAATAGCATGGCATCAAAACAAACACCAAGAAACAATTTAGAAAAGTTTTTGAGAATAAGAGTTTTATCACATACAGGCGATAAAATACATATAAAATTACCTGTAAATTTTGCAAAGAGAATGATTGAGAATAATGCTTTGGATTTATTTAATGGAAAAGATGATGTAGTTGATGGTAAAAAGGTTACTGAGATATTAGTCAAAGCATTTGACTATGACCTAACTGGAGAGGTAGTTCACTTGGAAAGAAAAAATGGAGATATTATTAAGGTCTCAATCGTGCAATAGACCTAATTTATATGAATTTTATTTTGAAAAAATATAACTAATTAAGAATTAGTAGGAAAGTTCAGCTTATTGTTAGTATATAATACACATTTATAATTTATAGATGTGTATTTTTTGTATGTAAAGTTTAAATGTATATATTATTAAAATATTACCATTTTGGAAATAGATGTAAATGTATGTTGTATAGTATAATATAAATAGTATATTACTTTGTAAAGTTAGCAAATAAATCCAAGTTAAAGAATACAGTGTTATTAAGTAGAATATTGGGAGTATTTTTTATAGCCAAAGGGTCAGAACTAGAAAAAGTGGAGGAGGAAAACATGTTTACAGATGGAAGAAGCAAGAAAGTAGTTTTTATAGCACATTGTTTATTAAATCAAAATGCTATTTCAGATGGGACTGCCATATATCCTGCAACATTTAAGGATGTAATTGAATTATTTGTTAATGAAGAAGTAGGTATTGTTCAATTACCATGTCCAGAACTTAGTTGTTTGGGAATTGATAGGGGAAATGAAAATGGTGCTAATGAAGATGTAGTAAAAGAGAATACAAGAATTAGGAAAGAAATGCAAAAAGATGATAAATATAAAAAGTTACAACTATTAGTCGATTATGTGATGCAACAAATCTTAGAATATAACAAATATGGTTTTAAGATACTAGGTATTATAGGTGCTAATCGTTCTCCAAATTGTGGAGTTGATACTACTTCAGACAATGATGAAGAAATCAATGATAAGGGTTTGTTTATGTCAGAACTTTATGAAAAACTTGAAAAAGAGAATTTATCAATTCCAATGATAGGATTAAAGAGTACAGATGACTACATAATGAAGATAACAACATTAATTCAAAAAAATGAGTTATTACATTGATTTGGTACTTATTTTTGGAATAAGATTTATTAGTAGTATAATAAAGGCAGAATAATAAAAAAACGGGACGTGGCAGCCAAGTGCTGGCAAAGACGCCCTGTTTTTTTATATAACCTAAAAATATGTACTTTTTTAAATTTATTATATTCTTTTAAATTGAATTTTTTCATCTGAACACAAAGTTTCAAACCTGTATGTATCTGTCATCTCATAAAAACCAAAAAATATAAAACCATCACGAGAAGTAAATTCATATTGAATATTTTCACTTTTCAGTGTCTTTTCTACTTCACTTATTTTTTCACTATATACAATGTCCACCATATAATTTATCATTGTAGAACCCCTCCTATTAATATGACAATATTCAAATATATAATAACATATTTAGATGATACAATTGTATTAAAAATGAAATAAATCTATTATATTAAGGTATTAAATTTTTATTAAAATGCTTATGAATAATCTAAATAATAATAGTTTGATACTAAATAAGATAAGAATTTGAATCTTGAATAAAAAATAAGAAGCTATAAATAATATAAGTATCATTTATGGCTTCTTATTTTTTATTTATTAGGATTACATATAAAAGCAATCACTATATTTTTTGTTTAAGTTTTAATACTTGTTTTACGATATTTGTTGAATGGTCAGAAATTCTTTCTAAATTAGTAAGTAAGTCAAGATAAAGCACACCAGCATCTATTGTACAACTTCCATTATTTAATCTAATCATGTGTGAATTTCTAAAAGTTTTTTCTAAGTAATTTACTTCATTTTCAACTTCTAAAACCTTGTTTGCTAACTCAAAATCTTTAACATCTAAAACTATTAAAGCATCCTTGAAGTTAGTCATAGTTTTATTGTATATTTGGTATATTTCTTTTATTGCACTGTCAGAGAAGCTAATATTCATTTCTTTAACACTCATAGCTAATTCAGCTATATTTTCTGCATGGTCAGATACTCTTTCGATATCATTTACAGTGTTAAAAAGTAAATCTGTTCTAAAACGTTCATCGTCTCTAAGAGGTTCTTTAGAAAGTTTTAATAGATAGTTCAGTATATCTTTTTGTAATTTATTGACAACTTTTTCTGATTCAAAAGTTTTATTAATATCATCACTACTCTTATTTAAGAATCCTGCAATTGCATGTTCTAAAGAATTTGTAGCTTTGTGTCCCATTCTTACAACTTCTTGTACAGTATTACCAAGTGCTATAGATGGAGTACTAAACATTCTTTCATCTAAGTACTTAGTATTATTTACTACTTCTGATTCAGTTTCTTTAATAGGTATAAGTTTACTTGCTAATTTAACTATGTATTTAGAAAATGGTAATAATATTATAACATTTGTAAGGTTAAATAAAGTATGTGCGTTTGCTATTTGTCTAGCTGTATCAGTTGGGTTAAAATGAGTAACTATAGCTGATATAGGTTTATTTAAAACAACCATAAATATGATTGTACCAATTACATTGAAGCTTAGATGCATTACAGCTGCACGTCTAGCATTCCTGCTTGCACCAACACTAGATAAAAGTGAAGTAACACAAGTACCAATATTATCTCCATAAAGGATAGGTAAAGCAGCTGATAGAGGTAGTATTCCTTGAGAAGCCAAGGCTATTAACATACCCATAGATGCACTTGAACTTTGTATAATACCTGTTATAGCAAATCCTGCTAATATACCTAATAGAGGATTTTTACTAAAATATAAGAGTACATCAGTAAATGCTTTATATTCAGCAAGTGGTGCCACTGCATCTTTCATAAATTCCATTCCTGTAAACAATATACCAAAGCCAATAAGTATTTCAGATAAATGTTTTGTTTTTTGATTTGATGTAAATAAATAGAATACAATACCTACACCTAGAGCAATTGGTGCTATTCCTTCAAGATTAAATGAAACTAATTGGGCAGTAACTGTAGTACCTATATTTGCTCCCATTATTACACCAATAGCTTGACTTAGATTCATTATTCCTGCATTTACAAATCCTACAACCATAACCGTAGTAGCACTTGAACTTTGTATAATACCTGTAACAACTGTACCTACCAGTACACCCATAACAACATTACTTGTTAAGAGTTCAATAATTTTTTTTAATTTGTCTCCTGCCGATTTTTGTAAACCTTCTCCCATTAAACTCATTCCATAAAGAAAAAGTCCAAGTCCACCGATAAGACTAATTGCTATATTCACGATATTTCCTCCCTTAAGAAATTAATAAATTTTTTATCTGAATTATAAACTTTATTAACTAAAATTTATTGTTTCCTTAATATAGAATAACAAATTTTGTCAATAAAAATATTAATGTTTTGTTAAGTATACGTTAAGAGAATGTTAAATTTTTAAGTTGTTGTTAATTTAAGAAAATTCGATATATATAGTAATTTAAAGACTTTAACTAAGATTTGGCTTATTTTATGTATAATTGATTTAACAAAGAATTAACCATGTTTGTAAAAATTGTGTAAAAGATATCATCCTTTTTTAAAAAAGATGTAAATGTAACTTTTACATCATATACATCAATAGATGAGATAGAAAATGCTTCTAAATCAAGTTTAAATATAGTGCTTAGAAAGAAGGTATAAAAGCAGCTATTTTATGAAGAAAGCAAAAACTGTGCTGTATTTGGAGATTATGATACTGTTTTATGTGTCAGAGACTTGTTAGAGGAATTCTTTATATAATCGAAAAAATACTAAATATATAGCATCAAGGGCACAGATAATATGTAAAAATACTTATTATAAATAGATTTAATATAAATTAATGTATATTTTATTAAAATAATTATTAGTTATGTTAGAAACCTTAAGATATTGGATATAATATAATAAACAGGTAAATTTTGTAATTAAAAAAATACCTAGTTTATCTTAATTATAGGGGAAGTGGGGATGTTTTATGGAAAGATTAATGGAACTTATAGAGAGAAAATTTTTAAAAGATGTAGAACTTTTAGAATTGGAAGACATAGAAAATGTAATAGAATGTAAAATGACACAACCATATAATGCTCATTATAATGAATATTTGGTAAAAGTAAAAAATAGAGATATTATAGAAGAATATTTTGTGTATTTAAAACATAGATAAGCATAAAAGAGGTCTGTATTTATTTGTATTGTTGCAAAATAAAGACAAGCCTCTTTTACGTTAAATATAAACTATAAAATTGCTATTTATTTGATTTTTTCAACAACATTAGTTAATATTGAATCTAAATCATCGCTAATTTCTGTAACACCATTATGAGTAATATCTATGATTTCTTTAGTCATAGGAAGTTCTCCTAAAAGTTCTAAATCTAAATCATTTAAAAATGTCTCAGTAGATTCTCCATCAAATAACTTGATTTTTTTAGAACAATCAGGACATTGGATATAACTCATGTTTTCAATAACTCCAAGAACATTTATGTTCATTTTTTTAGCCATATTAACTGCTTTTGATACAATCATAGATACTAAATCTTGAGGTACAGAAACCATAACTATTCCACTTATAGGGATAGATTGCATAACAGTTAATGCAACATCTCCAGTACCAGGAGGCATATCTATTAATAAGTAGTCTAATTCCTCCCAAAGAACATCAGTATAAAATTGTTTTACAACTCCTCCAAGTAAAGGTCCTCTCCAAACAACAGGTTCATTTTCATCATCTATCATAAGGTTTATAGACATTACTTTTATGTTATTTGCATTTTCTACAGGATAAATATAAGAGCCATCAGAATAAGCTTTTACATTTTTTACACCCATAAGTCTAGGAATACTTGGTCCAGTTATATCTGAATCTAATATACCAACCTTATATCCCATTTTATTTAGCTTATTAGCAAGTAAAGCAGTTACAGTTGATTTTCCAACCCCACCTTTTCCACTCATAACACCAATTATTTTTCCAAATTTATTGTTAGGGTTATTTTCAATAGAACAATTTGATTGACTATTACAATTTCCCTTTGATGGACATGAATTACAATCTGCCATATCTATTACCTCCAAACTTTAATATTTATTAGGTCATTTGTAACCTACATATACTATTTTAGTACAATTGAACCATAAAGTCATTATTTAAAAGTAACTTAGAATATTTTCTGTTGATTGATTTATAATTTATAATAAAAAAAGAAGGTAATAAAAAAATTATAACCTTCTAAAAAGTGATTATTTCAACTGACCTATAGACATTAATCATATAAATATATGGAAAATATTTCAATATATTATGCATAACTGGTCATTTTATAAGTGTAACTGGGAATTAGATGTATATTTTATAAAAATTTGATGAAAAAACAATTAAAAATTGCAAAGAAAAAAGATATAATTAGGAATGTAGTAGTAAATGTTTTATTATAGATAATAGCGTTTAAGTATTTTAAATAATATTTGGAGGAATATAAATGGAATTAAGACCAAGAAGTGCAAAATTAGAAGAATTCGATAAGGTAATAGAATTAATAAACTATGTATTTAGGATATCAAGAAATCATAAACCAACTATGATGGAGGAGTTTCCTCTCTTATTAAATAAAAATAATATAGAAAATATGATTATAATATCAGAAGATGATAAAATAGTTTCAGACGTAAATTATTTAATTCAAGATGTATATATTCAAGGAAATAGGCTGAAAGTTGCAGCTATAGGCGGGGTGTGTACTCATCCAGATTATGAAAAAAAAGGCTATTCATCTAAGGTATTGGATAAAGTAGAAGAAAAAATGTTTTATGATGGTATAGATATTGTAATCATTTCAGGAACAAGAACTTTGTACAGTAGAAGAAATTGTAGTTTGGTAAAAAGCTTCTACAAATATACAATAAAACCTGAGAATGTGAAAATACCATATGAAATAGTTGAATTTGATGAAACTAATTTTGAAAAAGATGATGATTTAGACAAAATGATTGAACTATATAATCAAAATAGTACTAGATTTATAAGAAGAAAAGATGAGTTCAAAAAATTATTACATGCAGCAACTATTGCTTGGGGACCAATTGATTATAAGAAGGTATTTATAAAAGAAAATAATAATATTATAGGATATTTAATAATAAGAACAATAAAAAAAGAAAATTCTATTGTAGGAGAAGTGGCTGAGATAGGGTTAAACTCTGTAAATGTTGAAAATATATTGAAATACGTAACAAATAAATTTGGTTTAGAATATTTAGATTATAAAGTACATGTAAGAAATCTTAAAGACCAATTACAAGGTAATGAAATAAAAACTTTGGATTATCAACAAGGAACTATGAAAATAATAAATTTTGTAAAATTGTGTGATAACCTAAGAAGTTATTTTAATCAATATATAGATTCTGAATTATTAAAATATATGGAGTTTAAACAAGTTGAAAATAAATATATTATTAAATATAAAGAAGAAGAACTTGTAATAGAAAGTTTGGATAAACTTAATAAACTGTTTTTTGAAAAAAACGAAGAGCAATACAATGAATTTAAACATTTAAAAAATATACATGAATTTGCAACAAAGGTGTTTCCTTTAGATTTTCCATGGACTGCAAATTTAAATTATCAATAATTGTGTGCTTTTCGACTGTATTCAATAAAAATGGATTATGTTTAAAGAGAGCTCTTATTAAATAACGTAAATTAGTTTATGTTAAAAAAGAAATTTTGTAAGATACTAGAAGGGATGAAATATTATATGGACATACTTGATGATATAGCAGAATGCATATTAAATATGGGTGTAGACAATATAGAAAATTTAGTGAAAATTGCTATAGATAAAAATATTGATGTAGAAGATATTTATGAATATGGTTTAAACAAAGGTATGATAGGAGCTTTAGATAAATTTGAGAACAAAGAATACTATCTTTCAGAAGTTATAGTATGTACAGATGCACTAAATAAAGGAATTAATCTTTTGAAAGGAACTGGAAAAGTAAAGGAGAAATCAAAGGGAGTAATTCTGATGTCTGTAGTAGAAGGAGATACCCATGAGATAGGAAAAAACATTGTAAAAGTAATGGTAGAAGCTACTGGATATAAAGTTATTGATTTAGGTGTAAATAGAAAAAGTAAAGATATAATAGAAGAGGCTATAAAAAACAATGTTGATATAATAGGCTTATCTTCAATGATGACAACGACTATGGAGAACATGAAGTCAGTTATAAATGAACTTAATAGGATTAAGATAGATAAAAAACCAAAAGTAATAATTGGTGGAGGTCCTGTAAGTATAGAGTTTGCAGAAGAAATAGGAGCAGATGGATATAGCTCAAATGCTCCAAAAGCAGTCAAATTAATAAACAAACTTATAGGAGGTGAAGTTTAAGATGTTTTCAGATATGACTTTACTTCAATATATAAATAGTGAGGATAGAGGCTTCTTTCTGCCTGATATGGGTACAAATGGATTATTTTTAATAAATAAAAAGGCATATGAAGTATATGATAGTGTAGATACGCAGTTAGAATTAGCAAAGACTATGGACAAGTATTTTGAATCAGATTTTATATATTCATTCTGTGATGGGATTACGTTTTGTGAGACTTTAGGTCTAGAGACACTAAGACCGGATTATGATTTTCCAAGTGTATTAACACATACTATAACTGATAGGGAAAAATTAAGAAAACTAGAAGTTCCAGACCCTTATACAAGTGGACGTATGCCACTTAATATAGAAAGTTTGTCACTTATATCAAAAAGTATAAAAAAACCATTGTATGAAGCTATACAAGGTCCATTTACACTTGCAGGCCAGCTAGCTGGAGCTACACAACTTTTGAGATGTATAATAACTGATAAAAAATTTGTAGAAGAGTTATTGGAATTTACAACTGAGTTGGTAAGAAGATATGCTGTGGCTGCAAATAAAGCAGGAGCTAAGTATATTTCAATAGCAGAACCAACATCAGTGACCTTAAGCAAAGATAGATTTGATGAGTATATAGTAAAAAATTTAAATAAAATATACGATGAGCTTGATTGTTGGAAAGGGATGCATATATGTGGAGATACTAGGGAATTATTAGACAATATGTTAAGTTGCAACATAGATGCAGTAAGCTTAGACCAAATTTTGGACTATGAAGAAATTGCTCCAATGATTCCTAGAGATATAGTATTGATTGGTAACTTGGACCCAATAAAGCTTCTTGGTCGCTCTAACCCAGATAAGATTAGGAGAGAGACACTAAAGTTGTTAAAGAAGATGAGAGGATATGACAATTTCTTATGTAACTTTGGATGTAACTGTTTAAATACTACTCCAGTAGAAAACTTACAAGCAGCTATAAAGGCAGGAAGAATTAGTTATAAAGAATTAGATAGGATTGATATTAATGAATTATAATAGTAATAAAGATAAATCTTTTTTAGAATCTCTAAATCTAGAAGACATTTTTATAGATAAGAACATTGTGCTAAAGTTTTTGGGGTATGGAAATAGGAAGGCTCCAGATACGATTAGTGAAATCGTTGAAAAAGAAATAAAAAATATAAATGATAGCTTAGATATTAAGATATATATGAGTGAGATTGATATTTATAAAATGCCTAAAAAGTGTAAAAAAGCATTTGCTATACTATACACAATAGGAGATAAGATTGATATCAAGATGAACGACTATATGGAAAATTGTAATATGATGGCAGGGTTAGCACTGGATAAAATAGGAGTAGTGTGTTTAGATTGTATTAATGAAAAAATAAAGAGGTACTTAAAAGAAGAATATAATAATCTCAATATATCATACGAAATATATCCAGGAGATAAAGATTTTGAGATTGAGAAACAGAGAGAGATTTATAACTATATAAAAAATAAATATAATAATGTAGAAATAGAAATCAATGATTATCACCAACTATCACCTATAAAGAGTGTGGCAATGCTTATTTTAATGGGAGATGAGGAAAATCTCGAATCAAGATGTAGTAAATGTCCTCAAAAATGCTTTTAGCTATTTTTAAGATTGAAACTTGTTTTATGTATAAATTGCAATAATTTTTTTAGTTACTATATTTATAAACTAAAAAAATTATTGCAAAATAATAATATTCCACTTGATATGTTGGTAATTCACAAACTAAATAATTTTCTTCAACTCAATCAGACTACTTATTTCATAAGTTGGTGAATAGTTAGTATTATTTATACTGTTATTGAAATTTAACCAACAAGTATCTATTCCTGAATTTATTCCTCCTAAAATATCTGATGTTAAACTATCACCAATCATTAATACAGAAGATTTATCACAACAATCAAATTTTTTAAGTGCATATTTAAATATTTCAGGATTTGGTTTTGATACTTTTAATTCCTCAGAGACAATTATTCCATCGATATACTCTTTTATTTCTGAATTTTTAAGCCTTTTGTTTTGAACTTCAGATATTCCATTTGTTATTATAATTATTGTGTATTTTTTCTTGAGATATGATAATATATTAACTGCTCCTGGAATTAAAAATGTACATTCACTTAAAAAATTTAAGTACATTTTGCTAAGAGTTTTAGGGTCAACATCTAATTTCATTTCATCTGCAAAAAGTTTAAATCTAAGCAATTTAAGTTCGTCTAAAGTTACGATATTTTTTTCAAGGTCAAGCCAAAGTTTATCACTTATATTTCTATATATTTCTATACATTTCTCATAATCAAGTCTCAAACCAAATTCAGATAGGAGTCTTTTAAAAGCATGTGATTCACTCTTCTTAAAATCAAATAAAGTATCATCTGCATCAAAAAATATAAATTTATATGTTTTCATAAGTTTTATTCCTCTATAAAATAACTGCAAAAATTACTTTACTTTCGCTATTTGAATTGTTTTGCCATTTGTGTTTTGTTCCCAGAGGAACTTTAACACTATCTCCTTTGAATAGAGTAAATTCATCATCATCCATAAAAAGTTTGACTTCTCCATCCAAAACATATGCAATCTCGTCTCCATTGTGAGTAATCCTATCTACACAAGAGGAGGTATTTGGAGCTAAATCCATAATTGCAAATTCTAAATTGCTACTAGAGTCTGGAATTAAAACTTCATATACAACGTCATTGCTTCCAGGCAAAATAACTTTTTTTCTACTATCATGTCTTACTATTAAGCTTTTTTTATCTACCTCAGATACAAAAAATGTAAATAGAGGAACATTTAGAGAAGATGCTATAGACTTTAATGAATTTACAGATGGATTAGCAAGGCCTCTTTCTATTTGGCTTAATAATGATGGTGTAACATCAGCTAGTTTTGCTAAATCTCTAATACTTAAATTTTGTTTTTTTCGAACTTCAGCTATTTTTTCTCCTAAATTTAAATCATTCATATGAATATCCCTTCTTTTTCATTTAAAAAAATATTATCCTAAAATAATCAAATAAAAAGATTATACAGTATGAAATTATTATAACATATAGAATGTATTTTTGAAAAAATAATGTTCAATCTAATTGAATAAATTAAAATATAATTGACAAGTGAATACAGAATACTTAAAATATATTTAAATAAAATTAAATTAAGTAAAAAATAATTAACCTATGATAGGAGGGAGTATTATGCAAATAACAACTTTTGGAGCTATATTTGGCTTATTAGTAGCAATTATTTTAATTATAAAAAAATTTCAAGCTGTTTATAGTTTAATGTTAGGAGCATTTATTGGAGGAATAGTTGGAGGAGCAAATATAACACAAACTGTAGATTTTATGGCAACTGGGGCTATGAACATTTCACCATCAATTCTTAGAGCTTTAGCATCAGGAGTATTAGCAGGAAGTTTAATAAAAACAGGGGCAGTAGATAAAATATCAGAACAGATTGTAAAAATATTAGGAGAAAGGAGAGCTTTGCTTTCAATTGCCGCTTCAACTATGGTACTTGCTGGAGTAGGAGTAAATCTGGATGTATCTATAATAACAGTGGCGCCTATAGGATTATACATAGGTAGAAAATTAAATTATTCCAAACTATCAATACTTTTAGCAATGTTAGGAGGAGGGAAAGCAGGTAATATCATATCGCCAAATCCGAATACTATAGCAGTGGCAGGTAACTTTTCTGTTAACCTATCTAGTGTTATGATTGCTAATATAATTCCAGCAATTGTTGGAATTGTGATTACAATTATTTTAGCAAGTATGCTAACAAACAAAGGGAATAAAGTAGAATCATATGAAATCTTAGAACAAAGAGAAAATTTACCAAGCTTATTTAAATCATTATGTGGTCCAGTTGTAGCAATATTCTTATTGTTCCTGGGGAATATATCTCCAATAGTCATAGACCCTATGATAGCTCTTCCAATAGGAGGAATAGTAACCTTAATTGCCACAGGAAATATGAACAATTCAAGAGAGTATTTAGCCTTTGGATTATCTAAAATGCAAGGTGTTTGTATATTATTACTTGGAACAGGAACTATTGCAGGAATTATACAAGTTTCTGAATTGCAACAGAGCACAATAAGTATCCTGCAATTTTTAAATATGCCACAATTTTTATTAGCACCAATTTCAGGTATACTTATGTCATTAGCAACAGCTTCATCAACAGCTGGAGCTACTATAGCATCATCAACTTTTTCTGATGCTATAATAAATGGAGGTCTGTCACCAATTTCAGGAGCATCAATTGTAAATGCAGGCTCTAGTGTGTTTGAGCAATTACCACATGGCTCATTATTCCATACTAGTGCAGGCAGTATAAATATGGATATAGGAGAAAGGTTTAAATTAATTCCATATGAAGCATTAATAGGAATAGTGATGACTATAGTTTCAACATCTATCCAATTAATTTTATAATAAATACAAATATTTAATGAAAAAGTAGGATTTTGTTATTAAATATTGAATTTAATAATAAAAAGAAGATTGGAGTTTTAAAGTGAATAAAAAAAAGATAGTTATTATGGGCATTATTTATTCTTTTTTAGTGGTATTTTCACTTACAAATATGTATGTAAATACGGAATATAATCTCAATATATTTGAATATATTAAAAAATCACTACCATTTACAAAAGAAGAAAAAGAATGGTTGGAGGAACATGATAATTTGGTGTATAGTTCTGACCAAAGTTCTCCTCCTTTGAGGTATGAAGGTAAAGAAGATGGGCAGTATAAAGGAATCATTGTCGACTTAATGAATTCTTTGTCAATTCAAATTGGTAAAGACTTTTATTTTAAACCAAATACTTGGTGGAAAGAATCTTTCATAAATTCGGTAGATAATAGTATAAAATTCTTCGATTTAATTCCATCAGAAGAAAGAGCAAACAAATTTATATTTACAGACCCAATATATACTTTAAGTGCAAATATACTAAAAAATGAGAAATCTCAAGACATAAGTAGTTATATGGATTTAAAGGGAAAGACAATTGCGATACCAGAAGGTGACTATTCTATAAACTTTTTAAAACAAAAAGTTAAAAACATAAATATAGTATTAACTCCAGATATAAAGACTGGGGTTAATCATCTAATATCAGGGAGAGTAGATGCAGTTGTGGGTGATGAACCAGTATTACGATATTATATAAGTAATTATGGACTTTCAGATAAATATGATGTTTTAACTAATCCTATTTATACTAAAAAAGCTGTTCTTGCTGTACCTAAACAATATGAAGAATTGGTCAGTATTCTAAATAAAGGGATTTTCAAACTTCAAAAAAATGGAGTATATAAAGACTTAAAGAAAAAGTGGTATTTTGCATATAATGATGTTGATGATATATTGTATGAAAGAGGAATTGTGCCAAGTATTTATCTTTTTATAGGTATAATTTTAATATCAATTTATATTTTTTATAGCTATACATATTTGTTAAAGATAGAAATAAAAAGAAAAACAAAAGAAGTACTAGAAAATAAAAAGACTTTAGAAGCTACATTTAATAGTATTACAGATATAATAATGCTTATAGATGAAAATTACAAAATAGTAGAATCGAACAAAGTTCTATCTGATTTTGTGAATGAAATAAGTTACAAAAGAGAAGATTTAATTAACCTTATGAAGGGAATTATTGAAAAAACATTTTCTGAAAGCACCCATAAAACAAATGAAATTGAATTACATAATAAGATTTTAAAGATAAGTACTTTTCCTGTAGAATATAAAAAAAATAATATTGAGTATATAGTGGTTCTAATTAAGGATATAACGAAGGATAAGATAGTAGAGGCAAAGTTACTTAGGGAGAACAAGATGATATCTATAGGTCAACTAGCTTCTGGTGTAGCACATGAGATAAGAAATCCTCTAGGGATAATAAGAAACAATTGTTATCTTTTAAAAGATGATGTTACAATGGAAGAAGTAAATGACTGTGTAAAATCTATAGAAAGTAATGTAGATAGAGCAAGCAACATAATAACAAACCTGTTAAATTTCGCAAGAATATCGGATGATAATTTAGAAAATATAAATATAAGAAATTTTATTGAAAACATAGTGAAGCTTCAATATAAAATCTTGCAGTTAAAGAATGTTGAAATAAAAATAGAGTGTAATAAGAATTTAGTATGTTATATAAATGGAGAATCACTAAAACATGTATTTATAAATTTAATTTCTAATTCGGTAGATGCAATACATGAAGGTGGGCAAATTGTTATAGACTGTTATGTAGAAAACAATTATTTGTTTATAGATTTTAAAGATAATGGTGAAGGAATAAAAGAAAATGCTTTGAAGGATATATTTAATCCTTTCTATACTACAAAACCAATAGGTGAAGGGACTGGTTTAGGCTTATACATTACTTATAATGAAATTAAAAAGAATAATGGAGATATAAGTGTAAAAAGTAAATTAGGTATTGGAACTTGTTTTCATATAAAGATTCCACTAAATAAAGAGGTGACTATATAATGAAAATACTAGTAGTTGATGATGAGCTAGAGTATGGAACGGTAATGAAAAAAATTCTACAAAAGAATGGTTATATTGTAGATATAGCACTAAATGGGGAAGAAGCTATAAGTATCATTAAAAAAGATAAGAATTATGACTTGGTTTTATCTGATGTTATGATGAAAAATATGGATGGGGTACAGCTATTAGACAGAATTAAATCTATTAATAAGAGTATAGAAGTTATATTAGTTACAGGATATGGAAGTATTGAAAATGCAGTTGATGCTATGAAAAGAGGTGCGCTATCTTATTTTATAAAGAGCAATCCTATTGAAAATTTATTAGAAGAAATTGAAAAGGTAAAAGCAGTGAAAGCATCAATTTCTACACAAAAGAATAATTTAGAGTTTACTTTAGAATCCAAAAATAGGAATTTCAATGATGTCATAAAAATTGCAGAAAAAGCTGCTTGTAAAGATGTTAATATATTAATTTTGGGAGAATCTGGTGTGGGGAAGGATATACTAGCCAGGTACATACATAGTATAAGTCCAAGAAGGAACGAGATATTTGTACCTGTAAATTGTTGTGCTTTTTCAGAAAATTTATTGGAGTCTGAGTTGTTTGGTCATGAAAAAGGTTCTTTTACAGGAGCTGTGGATAGTAGAAAAGGTAGGTTTGAGCTTTCAAATAAAGGAACTTTATTTTTAGATGAAATAGGAGATATACCTTTAAATGTTCAAGTAAAATTACTGAGAACACTTGAAGATAAATCTATAGAGAGAATAGGAAGTAATAAATCAATTAAAGTTGATTTTAGGTTAATTTGTGCAATGAATAAGGAACCAAAAGTAGAAATATCAAACGGAAATATAAGAGAAGATTTTTTTTATAGAATAAGTACAATCACAATAACTATACCACCATTAAGAAGTAGAAGAGAAGATTTAAATACACTTATAGAATTTTTCTTAAATAAGTATCAAAATGAACATGATAAAAAGGTATATTCAATTGATAAGGAAGTAATGGATTTTTTATTAAATTACAATTATCCTGGAAATATAAGAGAATTAAAAAATATAATAAATAGGCTTGTAGTCTTAAGTGAAGAAGGTAATTTATCAAAAGATAATTTAAATTTAATATCAAATAATGTGTATATAGATGAAAAAATAAGTATTAGACCTCTAAGAGAAATAAGAAAAGAATTTGAATGTGAGTATATTGAAAAGGTTTTATCTTTATGTGGAAATAATGTGTCAAACACAGCTAAAAAATTAGAAATTAGTAGAAGGCAATTAACTAATAAAATATCAGAATATAATATTAAGTGAGAAAAAAACTTCTCATTAAATGAGAAAAAAACTTCTCAAACTCTATTAAAAGATAAGTAGAAAAAACATACTTATCTTTTTTTATTATAATTTTAAAATTTAAGATTTACAATAATTATTGTTAAATTCAATACTTATAAAACTTAGAAATGAAAATCTCTATAACATTAATAAATATAATACACATCTTAAATAATTGGCATAGAAAATGCTTTATATATGAATAAACGTAATAATAAATACTTTTAATTGCGATTAAATATATTAAGGGGGATTTTCATATGAAGCTAGAGCTAGGGAATATATTTATAAAAAATGTTGAATTTGGAGAAAAGACGGAAGTAAAAAATGGAGTATTATATGTGAATAGTAAAGAAATAGAAAAAATAGCCTTGGAAGATGAAAGAATTGTAAATGTAAATGTTGAACTTGCAAGACCTGGTGAGTCAGTAAGAATAGCTCCAGTTAAAGATGTAATAGAACCTAGAGTTAAAATTGGAGATGACAGTAAAATATTTCCTGGAATTATAAACAAAGTAAAGACTGTAGGAAGTGGAAGAACACATGTACTTTTAGGAGCTTGTGTTGTAACTTGTGGAAATATAGTTGGATTTCAAGAAGGTGTAATTGATATGAGTGGCCCTACTGCTAAATATACACCTTTTTCAAAAACAAATAATATATGTATTGTTATAAAAGCAAAAGATGGTATAGGTACTCATGACTATGAGGAAGCAGCTAGAATTGTTGGATTGAAAATAGGTGCATATATAGGTGAAGCAGGAAGAGAAGTTGAGCCAGATGAAATAATTGTATATGAGACAAAACCATTATTAAAACAAGTAAAAGAATATCCAGACCTACCAACAGTAGCATATGTTCATATGTTACAATCACAAGGACTTTTACATGATACTTATTATTATGGAGTAGATGCTAAACAAATAGTTCCTACTTTTATGTATCCAACTGAAATAATGGATGGAGCTATAATCTCTGGAAACTGTGTAGCACCATGTGATAAGGTCACTACATTCCATCATTTAAATAATCCAGTTATACATGACTTATATAAAAGACATGGAAAAGATTTAAACTTTGTAGGTGTTATTTTGACTAATGAAAACGTATTCTTGGTTGATAAAGAGAGAAGTTCTGATATGGTGGCAAAATTAATAGAGTTTTTGGGTGTTGATGGAGTACTAGTTACAGAAGAAGGTTATGGAAATCCAGATACTGACTTAATGATGAATTGTAAAAAGTGTAGTGAAGTTGGAGCAAGTGTAGTTTTGATAACAGATGAATTTCCTGGGAAGGATGGAAAGAGTCAATCTATAGCAGATGCTACTAAAGAAGCAGATGCAGTTGTTTCTTGTGGTCAAGGGAACTTAGTGGTTCATTTTCCAGCAATGGAGAAAATTATAGGAACTTTGGAATATGTTGAAATGATGATTGGTGGGTATAAAGGGTGTTTAAATGATGATGGAAGCATGGATGCAGAACTACAAATAATAATAGCTTCAACTATAGCAAATGGTTATAATCATCTGACAGCAAGATATTATTAAATAAATGGTTGAATATAGAGTTTTGTTAGAGTAAGTAATCATTGTTCTAATTAATGTATAACTATAAAGTGTTTTGGAGGGTTAAGATATGAGTAAAATCAGAGTGGTTCATTATATAAATAATTTCTTTGCTGGTATAGGAGGAGAAGAAAAAGCAGACATTCCACCAGAGAAAAGAGAGGGAGCAGTAGGACCTGGAATGGCATTTCAAAGTCAATTTAATGATGATGCAGAAATAATTTCAACTGTAATTTGTGGAGATACGTATTTTGGAGAGAATATTGAAAGTACAACTCAAGAACTTTTAAAAATGATAAAAGACGAAAAACCTGATTTATTTATTGCAGGGCCTGCGTTTAATGCAGGTAGATATGGAGTAGCTTGTGGAGCTATTTGTAAAGCAGTTGAAGATGAGCTAAATATTCCTGCAATTACAGGAATGTATAAAGAAAATCCTGGAGTAGACATGTTTAAGTTAGATTTACACATAATATCTACTGGAAATTCAGCAGCTAGTCTTAGAAAAGTAGTTCCAATAATGACAAAGCTAGGTCTTAAACTGGTTAGAGGAGAAGAAATAGGTCCTCCTGAAGAAGAAGGATATATAATGAGAGGAATAAGAAAAAATTTCTTCCATGAATTTAGAGGTTCTGAAAGAGCAATTGATATGTTGGTTAAAAAGATGCAGGGAGAAAACTTTGAAACTGAGTATCCAATGCCTGAGTTTGATAGAGTCACACCTATGAAGCCTATTAAGGATTTATCTAAAATAAAACTTGCACTAGTAACTTCTGGAGGGATAGTTCCAATTGATAATCCAGATAAAATTGAGTCTTCAAGTGCTACTAAGTATGGAATTTATGATTTAACAGATATGGATTCTATGTCAAATAAAGATTTTACAACTATACATGGAGGTTATGATAGAGCATATGTACTTGAAAATCCAAATTTAGTTGTTCCACTAGATGTAGTTAGGGAACTTGAAAAAGAAGGTATAATTGGAGAATTGGCAAATTATTTTGTTACTACTACAGGAACAGGAACAAGTGTTGGAAATTCCAAAAGGTTTGGGGAAGAGTTTTCAAAGAAACTTTTAGAAGATAATGTGGATGCTGTAATTTTAACATCTACATGAGGTACTTGTACTCGTTGTGGAGCAACGATGGTAAAAGAGATAGAAAGAGCTGGTATAGCAGTTGTTCATATTTGTACTGTAGTACCAATATCACTTACAATAGGAGCTAATAGGATTGTTCCAGCAGTGGGAATACCATACCCACTTGGAAATCCTAATCTAGGAGAAGAAGAAAGTAAAAAGATTAGAAAGAAGATAGTTTTAAAAGCTTTAAATGCCTTAAAAGAGGATATAGAAACTCAAACCGTATTTGAATAATAAAAATAATATAACACTTTAATTAAAATTGATATCATAAAATAGTTTTTTTAAATTATTTTATGATATCTTTTTTTATTATGCAAATTTAAATATAGTAAGAATTATTTATATATGTATAAATTAGGCTTATAAAATGATAAATTAATTTGACTTAATCTTGATACATAAATTTAAATTAGATATACTATGAAAAGTGAGGTTATTACATTTTGGAACATATATTCAACATGTTAGAACAGTTTAATTGAATAGAAAAAATTAACTTTATATAATAATTAGAATAATAACAAGAAAGAAGGTGTATATATTGATTTCAATTGCCATTTGTGATGATGAATCATACATGTTAAATCATATAAAAGAAAATGTACAATTATATATGAAGCAAAATAATCTACTGTGTAATATAGAACTTTTTGATAAAGCAGAAGATTTACTATACAATCACGAAAAGTTTAGCATTATCTTTTTAGATATACAAATGAAAGAGATTAATGGAATGCAGACAGCTAGAAAATTAAGAGCATATGGTAATGATTGCTTTATAGTTTTTGTTACAGTTTTAAATGAATTTGTATATGATGCTTTTGAAGTAGATGCTATAAATTATCTGATAAAACCATTATCTAATGAGAAACTATATAAAACCTTGGATAGGATAGTTATAAAACTTGAGAATAATGAAAATAATTATATCACAATACAAAGAGGTTATTCATATTGGCGATTGAAAATTGTAGATATTTTATATTGTGAAGTCATAAAAAGAAAGATTTACGTTCACTTAAAAAAAGAGACTATAGATTATTATGGAACCATTGATAATTTAGAGAGAAGTTTGCCAACAAACTTTTTTAGATGTCACCGTAGCTATATAATCAATTTGCAATCTGTATATGGGTATGAAAATGGTAATGCAGTTATGGAAAATGGAGACAAGATACCAGTTTCTAGACTACGCCAACAAATATTTTCAGAAGCTATGCTTGAATTTATGAAAAATAGGAGGAGATAGTATGATTAATTTATTTTCTTCTGATTTATTTTTAAAGTATAGTTTTTTATTTTCTTTTATCATATATAGACTTTTGATGGTAATATTGCAATACTATTTTCTAATTAGTTTTACAAATACTAATTCAAAACATTGGAGTTTTATTTTGTATTCGCTAGTTTCATTTCTGTTAATCATCATAGGTACATATTTTAATTTAAATAATTTATTTTCTTCACAGATTCTATTTCTTCTTATGACTTTTTTATTTGTGAATTATATCATAAAAAAATCTACAGTTTTATCTATAGTATCATCTCTATTAGTATATATAATTGAACAGTTAGTATATGGATTTATAGCTCCATTAAATTATCTTATATTTCTTAGTAATGCAAATACAAATATTTATAAATTTTATATAAATGTTGGGATATCATCTTCAATTACTATTATAATAGCTGGATTTATATATTGCTATAGTGCTAAAAAATTTAATATTGAAGTTGTAAAATTTGATAAGTATTTAGTAATTTTAATAACTCCATTGTTATTTATAATATTATTTATGAGAGCATTTAAAAGTAGTTCATATATAAATATAGATACAAAACTTCAGACTGCAAAATTGTTGTTAAATACATCTTTGACTGAAGCAATACAAGCATTTCTTTTTTCTATAATTGGAACTATATGTGTATTTTTTTCTCTATTTACCTTTAAGAAACTTATGCAATCTTTAGAAGCAGATAAAGAGAAGGAAATTATGAATCAACTAATTTATGCTCAAAAAAGCTATATTGAAGAAGCTAAGTCACGGTTATCACAAACTATATCATTTAGACATGATTTTAAGAATCATTTAGCTATTGTCAATGGATTATTGAAAAAAGGACAAATTTCAAAAGCACAAGATTATTTAAATAAACTTGAAAAAGTGACAAGTGACCTGTCTTTTTCTTGCCATACACAAAATGTTGTCATTGATGCTCTTTTTAATAATAAATTGAGTGTAGCAAAGCAATTAGGAATACAGGTGGATTGTGAAGTAATCATACCACAAGACACTAATATGAAGGATTTTGATCTATGTATAGTATTTGCAAATGCTATTGATAATGCAATTAAAGCCTGTAGGCTTGTAGATAAACAAAATAGGTATTTAAAGCTTTCTAGCAAGCTAGAAGGTGGATTTTTTTTGATAGAAATAAAGAATAGTTATAACCCAATAAATAATTATACAAGTGGCTCAGGTATAGGAATTTCAAATATAAAAGAAATTGCAAAGAAATATCAAGGAGCTATAAGTATAGATAATACATCGGATTATTTTCAAATAAGTATAATGTTAGTTATTTCATTACAACATATTGATATTTGAGAACAATTCAGTTGAAAATAAACTTTGTAAGCAATACTATGTATTTAAATAAAAAAGTTTAACATATAGAGAAAATAGGAGGTTGCTAAAATGAAAATAGGAAATATAAGTGGTCAAGCACCAATTACAAATAGTTCAGATAATTGTCAGACTGAGATACAAAGTTTAGAACAAAAGAAAAAAGTATTGCAAGATGAAATAGAGAAATTAAAAAGTAATAAGAGTATTGACAGTGAAACAGCCAAGTTAAAAATAGAAAGCTTAAAAAAAGAAATAGAAGAGATTGAAAATAAAATTCAAGAGCTAAAAGGAAATAAAGCACAAGAAGCAAATGGAGAACAAAATAATATTTCAGAAGTAAACAAGAACCTATTAGAGAAAGGAAAAGAACCTTTTACTAATGAAAATATAAAAACATTGTATGATGTTTTTGAGAGAAGTGATGAAGAAGAGCAATGGGATAATACATATAGTCTTGTTCAAGATGATAAAGATTTAAAAGTGAAATTTAATAGACAAATATAGTTTATTTATAAAAATAGTTTTTATTTTGTACTATTAAGGAATAGTATCCATAGATATATTTATTTGCAATTAACATACCTATGGATATTTATATGTGGTTTTATAAGAGTATTATTTATGAGTTTGTATTAATAATTTTTATACTGATGTAGTATCAATTTAAGGTTATCTATACACATAAAAAAAGAGATTTTAAAATCTCTTTTTTATTCTTATATATTAATTATTTTTTAAATTTATATTCTTTGCATCGGATTTTCTAATAGCCAAATCAAATCCTCTAAATCTAATCACTATAGGGTCATTAAGAGGAGCTATCTTTTTAACTTCAACCTCAGTGCCATCTATTAATCCTAAAGCTAGAAGTCTTTTCATAAGTTTTTCATTCCCAGCTATATTGTCTATAACTCCCTTTTGTCCAAGTTTTAAATTGTAAACAGTCATTATTAACACCTCCTAATGAAAATCATTATCAAATTCTATATTTATAATATATAACAAAAATAGCAAATTGTCAATATATAACAAAAAAATAAACATACTAACTTAGTATGTTTATGAAAAATAATATACAAGGGATACTGATAACATCTAGCAAAAATCCACTTACTAGTGGAACTACCAAAAATGCTTTTGGAGAATCACCATATTTTTGTGTCAAAGAGCTCATATTTGCTAAAGCATTTGGAGTAGCCCCTATTCCATGTCCAATTAAACCACTTATTATGATGGCAGAATCAAAGTCTTTTCCAAGAATTCTAAAGCAGATAAATACTGAAAATAGGATTATAAAAATCACTTGGAAAGTTACTATTAGAAGAATAGGAGGTAATAATGTAGATAATTCAAATAAATCTATATTCATAAGTGATAAAGTCAAAAAAATTCCTAATGAAAGTTCTTTTAGAAAATTAATAAGTTTAAAATTTAATTTCAGTATATTTATTTTATCATTTAAATTTCTAAAAATAACGGCTGAGAACATACAAGTTACGACAGAAGGTAAAAGAATATTAAACATTATATAAAATATTCTACTTATGATTTCTCCTGTATTTATGCAAATAAATATGATAAGTACCTGTTCTAAAAATATAGTTGGTGTTATTGTTTGAGAGAAGTCATTATTTCTTATTCTATTTGTCTTTCTATTGTAATTAGAATTTAATAAATCTATATCTGTTGAGGGTTTTAGTTTATATTTGTTTATTAAAAATCTAGCTACAGGACAGCCTAATATACCACCTATAATAAGTCCTATTGTTGCAGCAGATAGGCCAACTCCAACTGCTCCATTTACACCAAGATTTTCTATTGTAAGTCCAAATGCAGCAGAATAACCATGACCGCCTTCCATAGATACATTACCACACATAAGTCCTAAAAGAGGTTCAAGTTTTATAATCTTTGATATTGTAATAGCTAGGATATTTTGACAAAATGCAAGTACTCCACACAAAATCCAATATCTAAATAATACACTACCACCTTTTTTTATAAGGTTTATGCTTATTTCAAGTCCTATTGTTGTAAAAAAGAAGGTTATAAAATTTGGCATTAAATTTCCACTTACAGATATATCTGCTAAATTAAAGTATTTAAGAAATAAGTTTAAAAAACAAAATAACAGACCTCCTATTACTGGAGCAGGTATACAGAAATTATTTAAAAAGTTAATTCTATTCTTTAATAAATTACCAATTAAAAAAAATAACATAGATAGTGTTAAGGTTTGTACCATATCAAAAGTTAAGGTAATCAAAATAAGTCCTCCTTTGTAATTTAAAATATTAATTGTATAATTTAAATTCTCATGTACTAGAATTTTATTATCAAATGTATATTAATAAATGTATATTAATAAATGTATATTAATAAAAATCAGTAGATATAATTAGATAATCATAAATTAAATTAAAATATTTTAAAGAGATATAATTTTTTTAGAATGAAAAACCTTAGTATATTGATATAATAGAAATAAGACTTAAAAATATGTTTAGAATGTTATTAGTAGGAGGATAAAATGTTTAAAAATTTACCTAAGATAGATTTACATTGCCATTTAGATGGAAGTGTTAGAGTAGAAACTATGTTTGACATAGCTATTAAAGAGAAAATAGATTTACCTTCAGATAATATTGATGAAATAAAAAAATTAGCAAAAGTTTCTTTTAATTGTACTTCACTTGATGAATATCTAGAAAAATTTGATTTGCCTTTAAAAGTAATGCAATCTAGGGAAAATTTAAAAAGAATTGCTTTTGAACTTTTGGAAGATGCAAGTAAAGAAAATGTAAAATACATTGAAATTAGATTTGCACCATTACTTCACACCCAAAAAGGTATGAGTATTAAAAGCATAATTGAAAGTATAATAGAAGGTATTAGAGAAGCTGAAAGTATTTATGATATAAAAGGAAATTTGATATTAGGTTGTATGAGAACTATGACTTCAAAAGAGGCATTATTAGTAATTGAAGAAGGAAAATCATTTGTAAATAAAGGTGTTGTTGCAGTAGATTTATGTGGGCCAGAGAAAGAAGGGTTTTGTAAGGAATATGAGGAGGCTTTTAAATTAGCAAGAGAATATGGATATAAAGTTACAGTACATGCAGGAGAAGCAGCAAGTGGAGAAAATGTTGTAGATGCGATAAATATTTTAAAAGCGGATAGAATTGGTCATGGTGTAAAAATTAACAAACATAAAAAGGCCTATAATTTAGTTAAAGATAAAAAAGTATTACTTGAATTATGTCCAACTAGTAATGTACAAACTAAAACGGTAGATTCTTATGAGACACATCCATTTTATAATTTTTATAAAGATAATTTACATGTAAGCATAAATACAGATAACAGGACTGTATCGGATATAAGCTTAAATTCAGAACTAAATGTTATATTTAGTACATTTAAATTAGGATTAGAAGATTATAAATTAATGTACAGAAATACAGTAGAAGCTAGTTTTGCAGATGAAAAAACTAAAAAGTATCTAAATAGCTTAATTTAACAGATTAAGCTATTTAAACTTTAAATCCACTTAATGAATCAACAAAAATATATTAGATTAGGAGAAAAAACGTGAAAAGTTATGAAGACATCTCTTATATTAAACTAGCTAAAAAAGAACTTGAAGAATGGAAGAAAAATATATTAAAGAAACCTTCAATATTTGATAAGGCATCAAAAGGTATACAAAATAAAGTTAATGGAGTATTGCCAGATAAATACCATGAAGTAATAACTTCTTCGATAAAGGGAATGACAAAGACTGTGTTGTTTGGGTACAAATACGCTACAAAACCACCAATAAGAAATATGACATTAGAAGAAAGAGAAAAATTAGTTTTAGAAAAAGCTAAAAATTACAAAACTACTGCAATGATTGAAGGAGCAGGAACAGGGGCTGGAGGAATTCTATTAGGCCTTTCTGATTTTCCCCTACTTCTAGGGATTAAAATAAAATTTTTATATGATGTTGCTTCAATATATGGTTATGATGTTAAGGATTATAGAGAAAGAATTTATATATTAAGTATATTACAATTGGCTTTCTCTAGCCAACATCATATAAATGAAACTTTTAAATTGATGAATAACTGGGATGAATATGTGAAGAGTTTACCAGAAGATATTAACGATTTTGATTGGAAGACATTTCAACAAGAATATAGAGATTATTTAGATTTAGCTAAATTTCTGCAACTAATGCCTGGAATAGGAGCATTTGTAGGATTTTATGTGAATGGAAAATTAATTGATAAACTACATGAAACTGCTGTATATGCTTATAGATTGAGAATTAGAGAACTTAATTTATAAGTATAACAAGAGATAAAATTGATTATACAATATATCTATATATACTTATATTTGCATTGATAAAAACGATTATGGATAAAAGGTAAAGCATGATAGAATTTAATGTAAAGGCTTGTATTTTGATGGAAAAATTTAGTTCTTACTGTTAAAAATACAAGCTAAACTATGAAGAAAAGTAATTGGGAGGAATATTTTCATGACAAATTTGCCAAAACAATTTGATAGCTTTAATGAAGCTAGACAAAAAGGATTTATAAATGCAAAGGAACTTAAAGAAAGTGGGAAAAAGATGGTTGGAGTTTTCTGTACCTTCACTCCAGTTGAAATTCCAATGGCAGCTGGTGCAACTGTAGTAGGTGTATGTGGAGTTAGTGAAGAGCCAATACCAGATGCAGAAAGAGTACTTCCAAGAAATCTTTGTCCTTTAATAAAATCAAGTTATGGGCATGCAATAACAGATACCTGTCCATATTTCTATTTTTCTGATTTATTAATAGGAGAAACTACTTGTGATGGTAAGAAAAAGATGTATGAAGAACTTGCAAAGGTTAAACCAACTTATGTAATGCATCTTCCAAATACATCAAAAGGTGAATTTGCCTATAAGCTTTGGAAGGATGAAATGATAAGATTAAAAGATGAGGTTGAGAAATCCTTAGGTGTGACTATAACAGAAGATGATATAAGAGCTGCTATAAAAGATAAAAATGAAGAAAGAGAACTTTTAAAAGAGTTTTATGCACTTGGTAAATTGCAACCATCTGCACTTACAGGGCTTGAGCTACATAATGTTTTATATCAAGCAGGCTTCAAATTTGACCGTACGGAACTTAAGCAATCTTTAAGAAAAGTCATAGATGATATGAAAGAAAGATATGAAAAAGGAGAATGTCCAGTTAAAAAAGATAAGCCAAGAATATTAATAACAGGTTCTCCTATTGGTGGAATAAGCGAAAAAATAGTTAAGACTTTAGAAGATGCAGGAGCTTCAGTTGTGGCATATGAACTTTGTGGAGCTATTAGATCAAATGATTTGTTAGTTGATGAAGAAATAGAAGATGTTTATGATGCTTTAACACAAAAGTATATAAACATAGGATGTTCTTGTATGATGAATAATGATAATCGTATTGAATTATTAGATAGAATAATAGATGAATATAATGTTGATGCTGTAATAGATGTAGTTTTACAAGCATGTCATACATTTAATATAGAAAGTTATAGAATAAGAGAATTTGTTACAAAAGAAAAAAACAAGCCATTTATGTCTCTTGAGACTGATTATTCAAAATCAGATACTGAACAATTGAGAACTAGATTTGAAGCGTTTGTAGAGATGTTGTAGGAATACATAAAAGTAGGAGGAATTATGTTTAGTATAGGAGTGGACTCAGGGTCAGTGGCAACAAAAGGTGTATTATTCGATGGTGAAAAAATTATTAAGAAAATAATTATACCAACTGGATGGAGCCCTAAAAGTACATCTAAACAGGTCTATGAGTTGTTAAGTAGTGAAATTGATAAAAAAGATATAAAAAAAGTAGTAGGGACAGGTTATGGAAGAGGAGTAATGGATTTTGCTGATAAGAAAGTGACAGAAATAACTTGTCATACTAGAGGAGTTTATTTTTTAAATAGGAATATAAGGACTATTTTAGATGTAGGTGGTCAAGACAGTAAAGTTATAAACTTAGATAGAGATGGAAATGTATTTAATTTTATAATGAATGATAAGTGTGCTGCAGGAACTGGTAGATTCTTAGAAATTACTTCTAATCTTTTGGGAAGTGATATAGAAAGTATTGATACATTAGCTCAAGGACATAATCCAGTTAATATATCTAGTATGTGTACAGTTTTTGCTGAATCTGAAATTGTAAGTCTTTTAGCTCAAAATATTTCTACTGGAGAGGTAGCAGCAGGGATACTTAAATCTATTGCAAATAAATCTACTTCAATGCTGGCAAGAGGTGAGATAATAGATGAAGTTGCATTTACTGGAGGACTTGCAAAGAGTAAAGAATTAGTAAAAATGATAGAAGAAATACTGGACAGAAAAATTTTTATTGCAGAAGATACTCAAATAATGGGAGCCTTAGGGGCTGCTGTAATAGGGTTTAGATAAAATATATTAAAAATAAAACAAGAAAACTGGATTTATTTGGGATAAATCCAGTTTTTTATTTTATTTTGTTTATTTATAAAGGGAAACTTTGGTATAATTGATTTAAATGATTATATATTTGTAAATAATTTATATTTAATCATATATAACATTAAAGTTTTTAAAATTAGATCGAAGTGAGGGGGAGAACGCGTGAAGAAATTTGCTTCAAAACAAGCAGCAAGATTTGTTGCACTATTTTTAATATCTATTTTAGTAATGTCAACAATTCCTGTATCAGCTGACAGTAGTAGTACATTGAATCAGATAAAAAAAGCAGAATACAGTGAAACTTATAAACAATATCTAAAAGATGCTAAAAATGGACGTACAGAAAAATATAATGGTATTATACCAAATCCATATCAACTGGAAGGTACTCAAATTCAGAGTAAAGGAAGAACCGCACCAGCATCTTATGACCCTAGAAAATTAGGTCTTATGACATCAGTAAAAAATCAAGAAAATCTAGGAATATGCTGGGATTTCGCTGCAATGGCAACTTTAGAGAGTTTCTTGAAATTAAATAACTATGGAGATTATGATTTATCAGAAGAACATCTAAGATGGTGGGCTTCAGAGGGTGAATATGGATGGACTGTAAATGACATGGATGGTGCTTTAAATTATGAAGCTATGGGCTATTTAACATCTTGGTCAGGTCCTAAATTGGAAAAAGACATTCCATACAATGGTAAAGTATCTAAAGCACAAGGAGCTACAAAGCCAACTAATATGAATACATCTCCAACTGTTTTTAATGTAACAGATGCTGTATGTGTAAGTAATGATATAAATTCTACAAAAAATGCTATATTGCAGTATGGAGCAGTAACATCTGGTTATTATGAAGATATTAAATATCAAAGTGAAAATCAAAATGCATACTATTGTCCAACAAAAAGTTTTAATACTAATCATGCTATTTCAATTGTGGGCTGGGATGATAACTATTCTAAAGACAGTTTTAATGCAAACATTAAACCATCAAAAAATGGTGCTTGGCTAATAAAAAATAGCTGGGGAGATTATAATTCTGAGAATGGATATTTCTGGATATCTTATGAAGATAAAACACTTATGTCTGATATAGATAACTTTTCAATCAAAGGTGGTCAAAAGCCAAATGATGACGAAAAAATGTATCAACATGACTATGCAAGTATTGTTCCTTTAATTTCAAACAAAATAACAGCTGCAAATGTATTTGATTTTAATAGAGGTGATGAGACTCTAAAATCTGTAATGTTCTTAACTGAGAGTATAGGGGCTAAATATGAAGTATATTATGCTCCAGTAGTAAATGGTATACCTCAAGAGAATAATATGAAAAAGTTAAAAGAAGGTACTGCACAATATTCAGGATACATAACAGTTCCAATTGATTCTTTTGATATACCAGCAGGAAAAGGAGCAATTGTAGTCAGTATAGAGGCAAAAAATGGAGAATCAACTATAGGCTCTGAATCAAATGTACCAGGATACGATACATTTAAAGCAAAAGCTAATTTAGGTGAAAGTTACGTTATAGATAGTACTGGAAAATTCTTCGATATAAATAGAGATAGCAACTTCTATCCATGTAATTTCACTATAAAAGCTGTTACAGAAAAGTCTTCTGGAGAGAGTATACCAAATGAGTCTTTAATTGGTAGTGATAGATATGAAACTGCTATCAAAGTTAGTCAAAATGGTTTTAATTCTTCAGAAAATGTAGTTTTAGTAAATGGAGGTTCAATAGTGGACGCATTAGCAGCAACTCCTTTTACATCTGCTATCAATTCGCCAATACTATTAACACAAAAAGAAACTTTGAATTCAAAGACTAAGGCTGAGATACAAAGATTAGGTGTTAAGAAAGTATACTTAATAGGTGGAGAGAATTCTATAAGTAAAGAAATTGAACAACAATTAAAAAACTTAAACATATCAATAGAGAGAATATCAGGAAGTGATAGATATAAGACAAGTTTACTATTAGCTCAAAAACTAAATAGTATAAAAAGTGTTTCTCAAATAGCAGTTGTTAATGGAGTAAAGGGATTAGCTGATGCCATTAGTGTAGGAGCAGCCGCAGCAGAAAATAATATACCAATTATACTTGCAAATGAAAAAAGCGAATTGCAAGGAGCTGATGACTTTTTAAATTCATTAAATATAGATAAATCTTATATTATTGGAGGAACAGTATCTTTATCAAGTAATTTAGAGAGTAAATTGAAAAATCCAATTAGATTATCTGGTAGTAGTAGAGATGAAACTAATTCCAAGATAATAGATAATTTTTATAAAAAAGATACTTTAAAAAATGCATTTGTAGTTAAAAATGGAATTAAGAGTCAAAATGATTTGATAGATGGCTTGGCAGTTGGTCCTCTAGGGTCTAAAACTGGTTCACCAGTAATTTTAGTTGGAGACAAATTAGCTGATAGCCAAAAAGAAGTTCTTAAAAACAAGACTTTAGAAAAAGTAACTCAAGTTGGTGGTGGAGCAAATCAAAATGCATTTAAAGAGTTAGTAAAATTAAAGAGTGCTAAATAAGATACTTAAATATTAATATGTATTAGTAATTTTTATTAATAAGAGCTGAAAATAATTATTTTAAATTATTGATAAATAAAATAATCAATAATTATAAAATTTTATTTTCAGCTTTTAATTTGCATATTATACATTTAAAAACACAAATAAAAAGGGTTATTTTATACAGAAAATTTTGCATTTTATATATAAATAACCCATATATAATTAACTTTTTATAGTGTTCTAATAGATATTATTGAGCTTAATGGTAAATATAATGTGTAAGTTTCGTTTAAAGTTGGATTAGAGTCATCTATATATCTTGAGCAAAGTGTAATTGATAAGCTGTCTGCTTCTATAATTTCACCATATAGAGGACAACTGCTAAAATAAGAATGCACTTCAACATATTTATTTAAGTTTTCTTGTACATAATCTTGAAAACGGTTCTTTGTAGTAGTAGTCATGAAATCAACTCCTTTATTTTTTATTAAAAATGAAATTTTTAAAAAGATGAATATGATTACTTCTATTAGAAACTAAGTTAAAAAATAAGCAAATAGATATGAAAATTAGAATAATATATTATTTATACTTATATTATAACACTATAGAATAAAAAATGCTATAAAAAATTCAGAATTTTCGAAGATTTTTAAGTATATTAATAAAGCTATTGACAGTTAATAAAAAAAGTATTATATTGACTGTATAAAATATTTTAGTCAAAATGGAGGAGAAAAAATGCCTAAATCATATTCTGATAAAGAAAGAGAGTATATAATAAAAAGGCTTAAGGAAGAAGCAAGCTTATGTATGGAGCAATATGGTATCAGAAAGACTACTGTTGATGAGCTTGTAAGAAGGGTAAAAATACCAAAAGGAACTTTTTATTTATTTTTTCAATCAAAAGAAGTACTCTTTTTTGAGGTACTTAGAGATATACATGATTCTATACAGAAACAGATTCTGTACGAAATAGGGAGGATAGATGAAAATATTACATGTGAGCAATTGACAGAGATATTTATGAAATTTTATAAACTAGTTGATAGTACCTCGATTTTAAATATTATGGTAAGTGGAGAACTTGAAATCTTAATGCGAAAGTTACCAGATTCGATAATGGAAGAACATTTCAAACATGATGATTTTGAAATTGGAGAGATTATATCTTATATACCAAATGCAAAAAATAAGGATATAGAAAGCTTTAGTGGCGCTTTTAGAGCAGTTTTTCTTACTATGTTATATAAACGAGAAGTTGGAAGTGATTGCTTTGAAGATGCTTTAAGGTTAATGATACATGGATTAGTTATACAACTTATAAAGTAGAGTTTAACTTTTGTTTGCTAATTGTTTTTATAGAGAATAGTTAACAAACAAAAAAATTATCTTTTATTGACTATATAATTAAAATGGTCAAAAAGTAGAAAGGATGGTATAAAATGATTAAGGTTGATAATTTATCATTTAGTTACACAGATAGAGATTTTTTACAAAATATTAATTTTAAAGTAGGGAAGGGGGAAATACTAGGATTCTTAGGTCCATCTGGGGCAGGAAAATCAACACTACAAAAGATTCTAATTGGCATGATAACCAATTACAAAGGAAGTGTAGTTGTTAATGGAATAGAAAGTAAAAAATGTTCAAATAAATTTTATGAAAATATAGGTGTTGATTTTGAATTTCCAAGTTTGTATGAAAAATTGACTGCAATAGAAAATCTAAAATATTTTGGTTCTTTATATTCCAAAAAATTGCTACCTATTGATGAACTATTAAAATCAGTAGGTTTAGAAAATGAAGGAAATAAAAAGATATCTGAATATTCAAAAGGGATGAAATCTAGACTAAATTTTATAAAAGCTTTATTACATAATCCAGATATTTTATTTTTGGATGAACCAACAAGTGGTCTTGACCCATCAAACAGCAAAGTTATGAAAGACATAATTTTATCAGAAAAGTCTAAAGGTAAAACTATTATCTTAACAACTCATAATATGCTGGATGCAACAGAGCTTTGTGATAGGGTAGCGTTTATTGTAAATGGAAAAATATCTGCATTAGATACACCACATAACCTTATCATGTCAAAAGGAGCTATAAAAATCAGATATACTTATTTTGATAATGGAGAAAAAACTTCTGAATGTTTTTTGAACAATACTAGTAATGACAAAAACTTGAATATGCTTATTAAAAAAAATAAACTTTTATCAATACATAGTAGCGAACCAACATTAAATGATATTTTCATTGAGATAACAGGGAGGAACTTACAATGAGACTAAAAAACCTTATAGTAGGAGATATAAAGTTTCAATTTAAATATGGTTTTTATTTTTTATATATTATTTTAAGTATTATATATATTTGTGTTATCAATGTATTTCCGACTTTTATGAGAGAAAAGATAGCCATAATTATGATTTATTCTGACCCAGCAGCAATGGGATTGTTTTTTATGGGGGCTATTGTACTTCTTGAGAAAAGTCAACGAGTTTTAAATTCTTTAACTGTATCTCCAGTAAAAGTGTCAGAATACATTTTATCAAAGGTAATTTCACTAGGAATAATATCTAGTATTGTTGCTATATTTATTGCCAGTGCAGTAAATTTAGATAACATTGTAATAATAATTATAGGAACTTTTTTTTCTTCTGTTATATTTTCTTTACTTGGATTGATGATTGCAAGTAGAGTATCTAGCTTAAATAAGTTTATTGTTTCAACTATTCCTATTGAGATTATATGTTTTATTCCACCAATACTCAATGTATTTATTGATACAAAATCATATATAGATTTTTATCCTTTTAATGTATGCATTTCTCTTATTAGTGGGGATAAAAGTTTTATAGTAATTAATATTTTAATTTTAATATTAATGATAATAATAACTTATTTTATAACCTATTATTTTATTTGTAGTAGTTGGAAAAAGGTAGGTGGAGTAAAATTATGATAAAGATTATAAATGCTTTTAAACAAGAGTTTGGACAAGTTAAAAGAGATGCAATCCTTTTTGCAGTATGTGTTTCTCCAATACTGTGTGGAGTATTTATAAAATTTGGAATACCATTAATACAAGATATATTGTCTGATAAGTTTTACTATCAGTTAAATTTAAAGTCATATTTCTTGATGTTTGATTTGCTTATGGCTTTTATTACACCTTTTATGTTCTCCTTTGCTTTTACAATGGTCATATTAGGAGAGATTGATGACAATATTTCAAGGTATTTAATAGTAACCCCACTTGGTAAAACTGGTTATCTTATTTCAAGACTTGGAATACCAACTATTTTAGCATTTGTTATTACAGTAGTTTTATTAATGATTTTTTCTTTAACTAAAATCACTTTCTTGTCAAACATATTAATTTCTTTAATAGCTTTGTTACAAGCAACCATTACATCAATGTTGGTGATTTCTTTATCCTCAAATAAATTGGAAGGAATGGCTATTACTAAATTATCAGGTGTTTTTATAATGGGTATTTTAGCACCATTTTTTATTTTTAATAGAGTACAATATATTCTCTTTTTCTTGCCAACATTTTGGTTGTCAAAGGCGTTTAAGGAAAGTAATTATATATATGTATTTATTTCATTTTTTATATCATTAGTATGGGTTTTTTTACTATTTAAAAAATTTAGTAAAAAAATAATCAAGTAAGACAATTTATAGAATGAATGTAAGGTTAACTTGACATTGAGGTTGAAAAATGTTACATTTGAAATGTAAGGTTAACATTACATGAATGGAGTATGTATGAAAAATAAAATAAAGATATTAAGAGAAAATTTAGGTTTAACACAAGAACAACTTGGCATATTAGTTGGAACGTCTAGACAGGCGATAAATGCTATAGAAACTGGTAAAAATGAACCTTCAATATGGTTGGCATATGATATTTCAAGTGTTTTTAATGAGCCAATTGAGAGTGTATTTTTATTTGAAGAAAGTGAAAGAAAATCAAGAGCACAGATAAGTAGGGGGGAACATTATGGCTCTAAGAGAGATTAGAACTTTTGATGATGAAATTTTAAGAAAAAAGAGTAAGTATGTAGAAAATGTAGATAATAAGATAAGAGAGATATTAAATGATATGGCAGAGACTATGTATAATACACCAAATGGTGGAGGACTGGCTGGATGCCAAGTAGGAGTATTAAAACGATTAGTTGTTATAGATTTAGGAGAAGGTCTTATTAAGCTTGTTAATCCTGAAATTCTTAAAGAAGAAGGAGAACAAATTGTTGTTGAAGGTTGTCTAAGTTTTCCTGAAACATGGGGAAAATTAAAAAGACCGAAAAAAGTTACAGTACAAGCTTTAAATGAGTATGGTGAAAAAATAGAAATTAAAGGTTCAGGTTTTATGGCAAAATGTCTTTGTCATGAGATAGACCATTTAAATGGTATAGTTTTTACAGATAAAATTATTGAACATGTAAAGTTATAAGATATACTTAGGATTAAATTTAGAAAATATTTTATAGTGAGGAGTTAAATTATGAGATTATGGCATAAGGATTTAATTGATGTATTACCTAAAAATCAATTAGTAAGTCAATGGAGAGAACTACTTGCTATAAAAGGTTCTATAGATAAAAAAGGTACACCAAACCATCTATTAGTTAATAAGGTCTTGGATTATAGTATAGACGAGTTTAAGTTTTATACAAGAATTATACATGATGAAATGTTAAAGAGAAATTATAAGCCTAATGAACTCAAATACATAAGTATATTAAAGTGGGAGAACAACAATTTCTCAAATGATATATCTAAGGTGCATAGTTTAAGTTTAGAGAATCTATATAATTCTTGGCACAATAAAATATATTTGAGGCAGTGCTTATATAATTTAGAAGAAAAAGCGACCTGTGGAGGAATACCCATGGATGAATGGAAGATATTACTTTATAAATATGGTGAAGATTATAAATTATGGTCTGGAAATTACCTACTCTAATTAATTATTATGATTTAATATTGTGATATTATTATGTATAAAGAGGTGATTATTTGTATACTAAGGTAAAATATATTCCAATAGATTGTGAAATAGCTTGTAATAAATTAAAAAGAAGTATGCCCTATAAATGGGATTTAAATATTTATCGTGGATGCGAGCATGGATGTAAATACTGCTATGCTATTTATTCTCATAAATATATTAATTCTAATAATTATTTTGAAGAGATTTATGTGAAAACGAATATAGTAGAAAAACTTGAGAAACAACTTAGAAGCAGTAAGTGGAACAGAGAAGTAATTAATATAGGTGGTGTTACAGATAGCTATCAACCAATAGAGGAAGATTATAAAATTATGCCAGAAATATTAAATCTATTAATAAAGTATAAGACACCAGCTATTATTTCCACAAAATCGGATTTAATCTTGAGAGATTATGATTTGATTGACAAATTATCTAGGATTACATACATAAACATAGCATCTACAATCACAACAGTAAATAAAGATATACAAAAACTTATTGAACCAAATGGTGTAGATTCAATGAGAAGGTTTAATATGTTAAAAGAGTTCAGAAAAACTAACGCATCAGTTGGATTGCATATTATGCCAATTATACCGTATATCACAGATGATTTTGAGAATATAAATTCTTTATTTACATATGCAAGAGAATGTAATGTACATTACGTTTTGCCTGGGATATTGTACTTACGAGGGCTAACTAGAGGTGTCTTTTTTGACTTTGTTAAAAAAGAGTTTCCTGAATTATTTAATAAATTATCAATACTATATAGTACAGGCTCAGCTAATAGAGAGTATAAAAATCAATTGTATAAAATGGTCAATGAACTTAGAAACAAACATTATTTATCAAGTAGTTACTCTAAGGTAATGAATGAAAAATTAAAAAAAACACAAGATGTACAGTTATCTTTTTTTGATTAATTTCAGATATAAAAAATATTTTTAGAGAAATGATTGTGAAATGTTTAAATTAAATCTTATTGACAAATATAAACATTAAATATATAATTAATTCATAAAATAAAAATATGAAAGGATGATGTTGTTCGGTGATACTTGATATCATAAAATCGTTGATATAAGTATTTCTGGAAAAGAGTGAATAAAATCAAATTTAATAAGCAAACAAAGTTAAACTACAGTTTTATTGTTGTGCTTAAAAATATTTGGTTCTATTTTACTCTTATTTAAACTCATCTTTTTGAAGTTAAACCACAGAGTAAACTCTGTGGTTTTTTTATTTTAAAAATAAAAATTTTAAGGAGTGGTATGTTTTGTTAAACAAATTATGTATGTATTTAGAAAGACCAGAGCTTTACAAAAGAAGTGAAATTAATTTTTGGAATGACGAGTACATTTCAAAACAATTATTAAAAGCTCATTTAGATGTTGACTTTGAAGGAGCAAGTAGAAATTTTAACTTTATTGAGGATTCTGTAAATTGGATAGCTACAGTTGCAAGTCCAAAAGATTATCCTAAATTAATTGATTTAGGATGTGGCCCAGGATTATATGCAGAGAGATTTGCGCAAAAAGGATATAAGGTAACCGGAATTGATTTCTCAAAACGTTCTATTAAATATGCACAAAATAGAAATAAAGAAACGAATTTAAATATAAACTATTTATTTCAAAGTTATTTAAGTATGAATTACAATGAAGAATTTGATTTAGCTACTTTAATTTATTGTGATTATGGAGCTTTATCAACTGAAGACAGAAGATTGTTAATGGAGAAAATTTATAAAAGTTTAAAACCTGGAGGAAAATTGATATTAGATGTATTTACAATAAATAAATACAATGATTTTGAAGAGATTAAGAGCTGGGAAATAAATGAAGATGGGGGATTTTGGAGTAGCGAAAGATATATGTGTATACAAGATAATTGTAAATACAGTGATTATAATACACTTGAGCAAACCCTTGTGATGACAGAAAAACATGAAAATGTATTTTATATTTGGAATCACTATTTTTCAAAAGAAAGTTTCTTATTAGAAATTCAAGATATTGGATTTAAGTCTGTTGAGTTTTTTAGTAATGTTAAAGGTGAGGCATATTCTGATGATAGTATGACTATGGGATTAGTTTTACAGAAATAATAAATATTTCTAAATGGATAAATAAAAACTTGAAACCGATAATAATAAAATAATATAAGAAAAGCACATATATTGAAAAATGGGAATTTTTATGTTACTTTTAATACATTATAAATTTACTTATACAAAAGTAAGAGTTAATATTTAGATTGTTATTTCTATATAAAATTTATTTAGATATCTTTTAAAACAATTAATGCTATTAAAAGTAACATATATCTCAAAAGAGCTAAAAAGGATGTGATATTGATGTTAGAGGTTCAAGGAAAGTGTAATAAAGCAAAAATATTTACAGAGAATGTAGATAGTACAACTATAAGTCAGATAATAGAATTATGTAATCAGGAGTTTACAGCTAAGTCTAAGATAAGAATAATGCCAGATTGCCACGCAGGTGCTGGTTGTGTAATAGGTACTGTCATGACAATACAAGATAAAATTGTTCCAAATCTTGTTGGAGTTGACATAGGTTGTGGTGTTTTATGTGCAAATCTAGGTAAAATCGATTTGGATTTAAAAAAAATAGATGATTTCATAAGAGAGAAAATACCTCATGGATTTAATATAAATAAATATAGTAAGGCAAATTACAAAAAAGAAATAGAATCATTATACTGTTTAAAAGATATAGGAAAAGCAACTGAGGAATATAACAGGGCAATTGGGAGTCTTGGAGGAGGAAATCATTTCATTGAGTTAGATGAAGATAATGAAAAAAATAAGTATTTAATAATACACTCAGGTAGTAGGAATCTTGGAAATAGAGTAGCAAAATGCTATCAAAAAAAAGCTTATGATTATTATATCAGAGCCAACAATGAATTTGAAGACGATAGTAAAAGACTTATAGAGGAGTATAAAAAGGAAAATAGAGAAGATGAGATTCAAGATGCATTGATTAGGCTTAAAAAAGAACATAACTTTACTCCTAAAATACCAAAAGATTTATGTTATTTAGAAGGAAGATTAATGGATGATTATCTTCATGATATGGATATTATACAGAGATATGCTGAATTAAACAGAGATACAATGGCTAAAAGAATAATTGAAGAATGCATAGGTCTTAAATTTAATGATTTAGAACATTTTCAAACTATACATAATTATATAGAAATTGAAAATAAGATATTAAGAAAAGGAGCTATAGCAGCATATGAAGGTAGAAAATTACTAATTCCTATAAACATGAGAGATGGTGTTATATTGGGAGTAGGCAAAGGCAATTTAGATTGGGTTAATTCTGCCCCTCATGGTGCAGGACGCATACTTTCAAGAGGAGAAGCTAAAAGAAATATAAATATGAAAGATTATGAAGAATCTATGAAAAATATATTTACAACAAGTGTAAATATTAAAACTATTGACGAAGCACCTCAAGCGTACAAACCAATTGATGAGATTGTAGAAAATATAAGAGATACGGTTGACATAATTAATATATTGAAACCTATTTATAATTTTAAATCAAATTAATAATTGTAGGAGTAAATCGATGTTAGGAATATATTTTAGTGGAACAGGTAATTCAAAATACTGTGTAGAAAAATTTTTACAAGAATACGATACAACAGCAGATTCTTATTCTATTGAAGATAGTGAACTTTTAAAATACATCCACAATCATGAGGACATTGTTTTGGGTTATCCTGTACAATATAGTAATGTACCTAAAATATTAAAAGATTTTATAGTCAATAATTCATCCTTGTGGAATGGGAAACATATTTTTATTATTGCCACTATGGCTCTGTTTAGTGGAGATGGTTCTGGTGTTTTATCTAGAATATTTAAAAAATATGGAGCTACTACTGTTGGTGGGCTACACATAAAGATGCCAGATAGTATAGGAGATGAAAAGGTATTAAAACATTCTTTGGATTACAATAGAAATTTAGTAATAAAAGCAGAAAATAAAATAAAGAAAGCTAGTAAAGATTTGAAGTATGGGATACCACCAAAAGATGGGTTAGGTTTTTTGTGTCATATTGTAGGACTATTTGGACAAAGACTATATTTTATTAATAAAATGAATCGATATACAGACAAACTAAAAATAAATGATGATAAATGTATCATATGTGGTAAATGTATTGATTTATGTCCAATGAATAATTTAGTAATTAAAAATGAGATGGTTGTTTCCAATAGTCAGTGTACAATGTGTTATCGGTGTGTAAATAATTGTCCGAAGCAAGCAATCACATTATTAGGTAAAATGGTTGTTGAACAGAGTAATATTGAGAAATACATATAAGAAAATTGAAATTAGGAAGTGAATATAAGGAATGGAATACTACATAGTTGATGCATTTACAAGTAAATTATTTAAAGGAAATCCTGCTGGAGTTTGTGTACTTGACAAGAGGTTGCCTTTGGAATTAATGCAGAAAATAGCAGAAGAAAACAATCTGCCAGAAACTGCATTTATAGTCAAAAATAAGGAAAATTATGAATTACGATGGTTTACTCCTAAAGCAGAAATTGATTTATGTGGGCATGCAACTTTGGCAGCAGCTTATATAATATCAAATTTTATTGATAGTAATATTCAAAAAATAGAGTTTGTTACTCAAAGTGGAAATCTTAAAGTTACACGAAATGGGAATCTATATGAGTTGACATTTCCAAAACTAATGCCTACTGAAATAGAATTATCACCACAACAAATTGATTTGATAGGTTGTATACCAAGTGCTATTTACTCTTCAAGAGATTTAATTTTATTACTAAATAGTGAACAAGAAGTTATAAATTATGTACCTAATTATGCAAATTTGCGTAAATTGACAGATTGGTTAGGTATAATAATTACAGCACAAGGGAGTAATACAGATTTTGTTTCAAGATATTTTTGTCCAGAATTAGATTCAGAGGACCCTGTAACTGGTTCATCTCATTGTAATTTAATTCCATATTGGGCTGAAAGATTGGGAAAAAATAAAATGGTAGCAACACAACTGTCTAATCGAGGTGGTATAATTCAGTGTGAATTATTAGAAGATAATACTGTGAGAATTTCTGGTGAAGCAGTTTTATTTATGCAGGGAACAATAAAAATCGATACTTAGAAATTAATTGATATCAACATTGACAATGATTATTAAAAAAGATAATATTTAATTTATAAAGATAAAAACACAGTCTGGTTGGTAGTCCAGACGCAGCAATTGCTGTCAGTAACCTGCCTCCTTGGTTGTCCGTTCTTTAGAAAGTAACTAAATAGGAGGAACTAGCAATGGACAAAGTTAGTGGAAAATTGACAGTTTTATTTGAAGAGCCATTTTGGATAGGTGTATTTGAAAGACAAGATGGTAAGAAATATGAAGCATGTAGAGTAGTTTTTGGAGCAGAACCTAAAGAGGTAGAAGTATATGAATTTATACTTGAAAGATTTTTCTCATTAGATTTTGGTAGTATTAAGTTAGAAAAGAATATAACCAAAGACAAAGTTGGATACAAAAGAATGCAGAGAAAAGTAAAAAAGGAACAAGAAAAAGAAACTATAGGAACTAAGGCTCAAAATGCCCTTAAGCATCAATATGAAGAAAGAAAGCAGGATAAAAAAATTCTAGCTAAAGATAGGAAAGAAGAAGAAAAAGAAAGACTTTTCAATTTGAAACAAGAAAAGAGAAAAGCCAAACATAAAGGTCATTAATTTTAATTAGATGTTTTTTTATGAATTGCTAGAAAAAGGTGTATGAAATCAAAAGTTTCATACACCTTAATTTATTGGAAAAATAAAGTTTTGTATTTCAATTACTTTAAAATATAAAAATATATTAATAATAATTGTAGGAATATTATAAATGGTATCCCAAACGTAAATTTAATATGCTTAGTTTTATGTCTAAAAGAATACATACCAGTTATAGAACCTATACTGCCTCCAATTACAGCTATAGAAATAAGAGTGGCTTCTTTTATTCTCCATTCATTTTTAATTGCTCTTTTTTTATCTATATACATTGAAAAGAAAGCAATAAAATTAATAACTATAAAATATATCAAAATAAAATTTTTCATAATCTAACCTCCATAAAAATATATTATACATTATAAAGTAAGAGTTCTGTTTTTGAAAGTTAAATTTGCAATTAGTACATATAAGATATTTGGAAAGATTAAATATAACATTAATTGGAAAATTTAAAAAACTTAAACAATTGATAAATAGGGGGTATATTTATAAGACATAAAGTGATAAAATTTACTTAGAAAATAATGTAAATAACAGGAGGATAAGACAAAATGAAATTTATAGTAGAAAAAGAAGTCTTTGATAAATTAGAAAATGTATGTTTTGGGGTAGTAGTAGCAAAAGGGATAGATAATACTAAAGAAATTGAAAGAATAAGTAATCTTTTAGATATAAGTATAGATAGAGTAGAAGATTACTTTAAAGATAAAAAAGTGAAAGAATCAGAAGAAATCATACCATATAGAGAAGCCTTTAGAAGCTTGGGAATGAACCCAAACAAATTTATGAGTTCAATAGAAGCAATGACAACAAGAGTTGCTAAGAATAAGAAACTTCCTCATATAAATCCTATTGTAGATTTAGGAAATTCTATTTCTTTAAAATATTTACTTCCAATGGGTGCGCATGATATGGATTTTAGAAATGATGATGTATATGTTAGATTTTCAAAAGAAGGGGATAAATTTGTTCCATTTGGAGAAACTGATGTTGAGTTAATGGAAGAGGGAGAATTAATCTATTCTGTTGGAGATATGGTAAAGACTAGAAGATGGATATGGAGACAAGGAGAGGAAGGAAAAATAACTAATAGTTCAAAAAATATATTTTTCCCTATAGATGGTTTCACTGATGCTAATTTGGATAAAGTAATGAGTGCAAGAGAAGAATTAGCGAAGTTATTAAAAGAAATCTTTGATTGTGAGATTAAAGTAGGTTTTGTAGATAAAGATAATCCAGAAATGGAAATATAATAAGGTAAATATTTATTAAGGCATCATATTTATATTTGCTTGATGGTATTAAAAAAGAAAGGTCGTAGTAAATTTGAAAAAAACTATAATAAATAATGTAAATCCATTGATTGAAAATAAGTTTATAGGACTTTTTGAAATTGAGTATAAGAATAAATTGAATGAAGATAAGGTTTGGATGGTAGCATCAAGAAAAAGTCATGAAGAACTAAAACGCATTTATTTGAAAAATGAAGAAGATAGTGCAGATGCAGTTGTAATAGTGGGACTTCATAAAAGTAGTGGAAAACTGATTTTGATAAAACAATTTAGAGTACCTATCAATGACTATATATATGAATTACCAGCAGGGCTTGTTGATGAAGGTGAATCTATAGGGACTTCTGTTGAAAGAGAACTTAGAGAAGAAACAGGACTTACTCTTTTAGAAATCAAAAAAGATAAGAGTAAAGATAAAGTATACTTATCTCCTGGAATGAGTGATGAATCTGTTGCATTTATTTATTGTATATGTGATGGAGAGATAACAGATGAATTTTTAGAACCTGATGAAGACATTGAAGCTTTTTTAATCTCGCAAGAAGAAGCCAAAGAGATTCTAGCAAGTAATCATAAAATAGATACAAAAGCATTTTTAATTTTACAGATGTTTGTAAGCTTAGGAACTAAATTATTTGAATAGTTATAGAAAAGAGATTATAGATATGATTAAAGTTTATTTTAGTTATAGAAATTATAATCTCTTTTTTGTGTATTAAAGTTTAGAAGTTTATATATTTTTGGGCTAAATAATAATTTATCTGTTTTTTATTATTTTAAATTAAAAAAGAATATCTAATATAGTATATTTTATGAATAAGTATAGTTTAAAAATTCAAAAAAAAGATGGCGAAATATGTCCCAAGGGACATTGAGTAAAATAAATGACTTCAGACCTCACATGATAAAAAGTATATACTAAATGAGGGTTAAAACAGATAAAAATGATACACTAATTCTCTTTTGATAATAAAAAAACATAGAATTTAATTATTTAATCAAGAAAAAGTATTGAACAAATGATTTGTTTAGTGTACAATAATCATGTAAAAACATAGTAATGGAGGGAGACATTTCATAATGAAAATTAAGGTAGGAATGAACGGATTTGGAAGAATAGGAAGAGCTGTATTAAGAATAGCTCAAGAAGAATTAGGAGATAATATAGAAATTGTAGCCATAAATGCAAGAGCAACAACAGAATCTTTGGCACATTTATTTACATATGATTCATGCTATGGAACTTTTAGAGGTGAAGTAGAAGCAAAAGATGAAGATACTTTAGTAGTAAATTCTAAGGAAATAAAAATATTAAGATATAATGACCCAGAAGAATTACCATGGAAGGAACTTGGAGTTGATATAGTAATAGAATCAACAGGATTGTTTACACAAAGAGAAAAGGCAGAAAAGCATATTAAAGCAGGAGCAAAAAAAGTAATTATAACAGCTCCAGGAAAAAATGAAGATATAACTATAGTTATCGGAGTTAATGAAGAACAATATGATAATGAAAAGCACAATATAATTTCAAATGCATCTTGTACTACAAATTGCCTAGCACCATTTGCTAAAGTATTGGACGAAAAATTTGGTATAGTAAAAGGCTTAATGACTACAGTACATTCATATACTAACGATCAAAGAATATTAGATAAGAGCCATAAAGACTTGAGAAGAGCAAGAGCAGCGGCTGAATCTATAATACCTACCACTACAGGAGCAGCAAAAGCTGTGTCAAGAGTATTACCACAATTAGAAGGAAAATTAAATGGTTTTTCACTTAGAGTGCCAACACCAACAGTTTCACTTGTTGATTTAGTGTGTGAACTTAAAGAAAACGTTACAGTTGAAGAAGTAAACTCTGCATTAAAAGATGCTGCTGAAGGAGAATTAAAAGGAGTTCTAGGATATTGTGACAAACCACTTGTTTCTATAGACTTTAGAGGAGATTCTAGATCATCTATTATAGATGCTCTATCCACAATGGCTATAGAAGACAATATGGTTAAAGTAGTGTCATGGTACGATAATGAATGGGGATATTCATCAAGAACAGTTGATTTAGTAAAATATATAGCTGAAAAATTACAATAATACATAACTTTTTTAAAAAAAATTTAAAAAAAATTCCATAAAATTATCAAAAAAGATTATGAAAAATATTGAAGGAAAAATTTTTTCATAATCTTTTTTGTTTACTATAAAAGATACAAGTTACAACTTATAGGTGGATATTAGGTCGTTAGAGTAACATGTGTATAATTAGTAAGGAATCATACTTTTTCTAAAATGAAGGATAAGATGTCGAAAGCTTGCATAAATCTGAAAAATTTTTATTATTAAAATACTGATTTTCATTTTAATTATGATAAAAAAATGACAAATAAAGTTGCAAACAGTAATATTTATAAGTATAATTAAAAAAGAGAAAAGGTTTTGTTAAACTTTACAACAAAAGAAAAAGAAGGGATGATTCAAAATGGAGAAGTTAACAGACAGGAGACAGGTTAAGGCAGTAAGCATGGAAACTTTTGTTTTCTTAATATTACTAGTAGTTGGTTTTGGATATGTTGGTAGTATTATGGGAGCTGGAATGATGTTCAAAGTAATAATGAGTACAGCACATGCTTTACTATTAGAGACAGTTTTCTTAATTATGGCTATGGCAGTTCTTGCAGGCGCATTAAGCGCACTACTTTCAGAGTTTGGAGTAATAGCATTAATTAATAAAATTTTCGCTATATTTATGAAGCCTTTGTATGGATTGCCTGGTGCTAGTATAGCAGGAGCTATAACAACTTATTTATCAGATAATCCAGCTATTATACCTTTTGCTAAAGATAAAACATTCACACAGTACTTTAAAAAATATCAAGTTCCAGCATTATGTAACTTAGGAACAGCTTTTGGTATGGGACTTATCTTAACAACATTTATGATTTCACAAGGTACAGAATATGTACTTCCAGCATTAATTGGTAATTTAGGTGCTGTTATAGGTAGTATAGTAAGTGTTAGAATAATGTTGACATTTACTAAGAAATTTTATAAATACAATCCAGAGGAAGATAAAGCAACAGGGTCACTAGAGAAAAAAGCTGAATTTAGAGAAGTCAGAGAAGGAAATGTGTTCCAAAGAGCTTTAGATGCAATTCTTGAGGGTGGTAAAATGGGAGTAGATATGGGAATGGCTATAATCCCAGGTGTCCTAGTAGTATGTACATTAGTCATGCTATTAACTTTTGGACCATCTACAGACCCTGTTACAGGTCAAGAGGTTTATACAGGAGCTGCATATGAAGGAATAAGATTACTTCCAGTTATTGGAGATAAACTTGGATTTATATTAGAACCATTGTTTGGATTTACATCACCAGAAGCAATAGCTTTCCCTATAACTTCACTGGGAGCTGTTGGAGCAGCAATGTCTTTAGTTCCAGAATTTATAAAATCAGGAGCTATAACTCCTAATGATATAGCAGTGTTTACAGCTATGGGGATGTGTTGGAGTGGATATTTAAGTACACATATTGGTATGATGGATGCATTAAATGCTAGACAATTAGCAGGTAAAGCTATTCTTTCTCATACAATAGGTGGTTTATGTGCAGGAGCAGCAGCCCACTTCATATTTATGCTCGTAGGATAAGTATAGTTAATAAAATGTAGTATATAAGAAATGGTTGTTAGTGTACAAGAAGAATTTGTACACTGGCAACCATTTTTTGATGAATGAAGATAATATATAAATATTAAGTAGATATTAGAGTTACGTTATATTTATGTAAAAAGTAACAAAAATCTGTAGAAATTTATGACAAAATTTAGTACACTAACTATATGTTCTTATTTAAAATTTAAGGTTAGGATTGGGAATTACCTAGTAGAGTAAGCTTGATTAATAAAATAATCATAAAATAAAAATATTAGTCATAAAGATTATAGAATAACTTACTTAAAATAAAGCCATAGAACTTACAAAAATTAAAAAAAGCATATAAGTATGGAGGGATACAATGGATGAATTATTTCATATAGGAATTGATGTAGGTTCTACAACGGTGAAGGTTGTGGTACTTAATAATAGTAATAATATAGTTCATAAAGAATATAGAAGACATTATTCTGATGTGAAAAAATCAGTTAAAGAAGTACTAAATGGTATATATGAAAAATTGGGAAATATAAATACTAAGATTGTAATAACTGGTTCAGGTGGAATTGGAATATCTAAAAAACTAGAAGTAAAATTTGTTCAGGAAGTTATATCTAGTACAAAAGCAATAGAATATTTCCATCCTGAAACTGATGTTGTCATAGAACTTGGAGGTGAAGATGCAAAAATAACATATCTGAGTGGAGGAATAGACCAAAGAATGAATGGGATATGTGCAGGTGGTACAGGAGCATTTATAGACCAGATGGCGTCACTTTTAAAGACAGATGCTAGTGGATTAAATGAGCTAGCAAAAGAGTACAATGTTATATATCCAATAGCTTCAAGATGTGGTGTTTTTGCTAAAACAGATATTCAACCTCTCATAAATGATGGAGCTAAGCAGACTGATATCGCCATGAGTATCTTTAATGCTGTTGTCGTACAAACTGTAAGTGTTCTTTCTTGTGGAAGAAAAATAGAAGGGAATGTAGCATTTTTAGGCGGTCCATTGTACTTTTTATCTGAGCTTAGAGAAGCATTTAAAAGAGTATTAGATTTAAAAGATGAAAATATAATTTTTCCAGAAGATGCACAACTTTATATCGCTATTGGAGCGGGATTATTATCAGTAGATGAAGACAGTATAAATTTAGAGTTTCTAATAGAAAAACTAGATAGTATAGAGAATATTGAAGATGGAGAAGTAAATTTATTAGAACCATTATTTAGAGATAAAAACGAATATGAAGAGTTTTCAAGAAGACATGAAAAAGAAAAAATAAACTATGTAGATATAAATTCAATCAAAGGTAATTGTTATTTAGGAATTGATGCGGGTTCCACTACTACTAAAGCAGCTCTTATTGATGAAGAAGGAAGACTTGTATATTCTTATTATAATAGTAATGAAGGAAATCCATTAAAAACTACTATTAAAGTTATAAATGAAATATATGATATATTGCCAAAGGACGTTAAAATACTGAGCTCAACTGTAACTGGATATGGAGAAGGTCTTATTAAAAAAGCATTAAAAATTGATAATGGAGAAATAGAAACTATAGCACATTATAAAGCTGCTAAATTTTTCGATAAAGATGTAGATTTTATACTTGATATTGGTGGCCAAGACATGAAGTGCCTAAAAATAAAAGATGGAGTAATTGACAATATAATATTAAATGAAGCTTGTTCTTCAGGTTGTGGCTCATTTTTAGAAACATTTGCAACTTCTCTATCTATGACAATAGAAGAATTTGCACATGAAGGGATTTATTCTCAAAGTCCTGTAGACTTAGGTTCAAGATGTACTGTGTTTATGAATTCTAGAGTAAAACAGTCTCAAAAAGAAGGAGCAAGTATTGGAGATATATCAGCAGGGTTATCTTATTCTGTAATAAAAAATGCTTTGTTTAAAGTAATAAAAATTAGAGATTTAAATGAAATTGGTAGCAATATTGTTGTACAAGGTGGAACATTTTATAATGATTTGGTGCTTAGAAGCTTTGAAAAATTAATTGAAAAAAATGTAATTAGACCTAATATTTCAGGCATTATGGGTGCTTTTGGTTCAGCACTTATAGCAAAAGAAAAGTATGAAAGTGGCTATCAAACATCTTTATTATCTAAGGAAGAATTAAATAATATAAAGCTAGAATCAAGTGTAATTAGATGTAAAGGATGCTCAAATCATTGTCTTCTTACTATAAATAAATTTTCTGATAATGAAATTTTTATTTCAGGAAATAGATGTGAGAAAGGCGAAGCTATCTATGGCGATAAAAAAATAGGACTAGAAAAGAAAAAACCAATAAATTTATTTAAGTACAAATATGATAGGATTTTTAGATATAAACCACTAGAAAAAGAAGAAGCAAAAAATGGAGAGATTGGGATACCAAGAGTATTAAATATGTATGAAGATTATCCATTTTGGTTTACTTTTTTCAATAATATGGGATTTAGAGTTGTACTTTCAGATAGGTCATCAAAACGATTATATGAAACTGGTATAACTAGTATTGCTTCTGAAACAGTTTGCTATCCAGGAAAATTAGTTCATGGACATATAGAAAACTTAATTGCAAAGGGCATAAAAAATATATTTTATCCAAGCGTAACGAATGAAAATAAAGAGGATTCAAGTGCTGATAATTATTATAATTGTCCTGTTGTAATATCATATTCTGAAGTAATAAAAAATAATGTGGAAAATATAAGAAATAAGAACATAAACTATATAAATCCATTTATAAGTCTAAATGACAAAGAAAAATTGAAAAAAAGACTTTATGAAGAATTATCAAAAAGTTTTTCAGATATAAATATAACTAAAGAAGAAATTAATAATGCAGTTGATAAAGCCACTGATGAACAAAATTCCTTTAAAATGGAAATACAGGCTGCAGGAGAAAGAGCACTTAAAGAAATAAAAGAAAGAGATATGAAGGGGATTGTGTTATGTGGGAGACCATATCATATAGACCCAGAAATAAATCATGGTATGCCAGAACTTATAAACTCATTAGATATGGCAGTACTTACTGAAGATTCAATATGCCACCTAGCAAATATACAAAGACCTCTTAGAGTTGTAGACCAATGGGTATATCATTCAAGATTGTATAAAGCAGCAAGCTTTGTGAGAGATAAAAATTATTTAGAATTGGTTCAACTTAATTCATTTGGATGTGGATTGGATGCAGTAACCACAGACCAAGTTCAGGAAATACTTAATGAAAAATCAAAGATATATACTATCATAAAGATTGATGAAGGCAACAATTTAGGTGCTGCTAAAATAAGAATGAGGTCTTTAAAAGCAGCCATGTTTGAAAGAGAAAGCAAAAATATAGATGTTAAAAATATAAAGATAAATAGGATACAATATGCTAAAAATAATCAAATAACGAACAAACATACTATATTAGCTCCACAAATGTCTCCAATACATTTTCAATTTCTTGAAAAGGCTATGAATTTAAGTGGTTATAATATAGAGGTTTTAAAAGATACAGATAGCAATGTAATTGAAGAGGGACTAAGATATGTAAATAATGATGCATGTTATCCAGCTATAATAGTCGTGGGTCAATTAATAACAGCATTAAAATCTGGTAAATATGATTTAAATAATACCTCTGTTACTATAACTCAGACTGGTGGAGGTTGTAGAGCTACAAATTATATTGGATTCTTGAGAAAAGCTATGTATGATGCTGGATTTAAAGATGTTCCTGTAATAGCACTTAGTGTAAATGGAATAGAAGATAGCGGAATAATGGATAATATCTCACTAAAATTAATCAATAGACTTTTTATGGCAGTTGTATATGGAGATTTATTGATGAAGGTACTTTATAGGGTGAGACCATATGAAAAGGTAACTGGAAGTGCAAATACTCTATATGAGAAATGGGTTGATATATGTAAAACTTCTCTTGTCAAAGCAAAGATTTCTGTATTTACTAAAAATATAAAAGATATAGTAAAGGAATTTGATAACTTAGAGATACTTGATGTAAAAAAACCAAAAGTAGGTTTAGTAGGAGAAATTTTAGTGAAATTCCATCCAATCGCAAATAATAATTTAGTAGATATATTGGAGCGAGAAGGTGCCGAAGCAGTTGTTCCAGACCTTACAAATTTCTTCTTAAGTTGTGCATTCAATACTATTTATAAACATACTCATTTAGAGGGAAGTAGAAAGAGTAGAATTATAGGAGAAGCATTTATATACATAACTGGAATATACCAAAGGGTGTATAAGAAGGCACTTGATAAGAGCAAAAGATTTTATGCACCAGGGAACATAAAGACTGTTGCTAAAAATACAGAACCAGTAGTGTCATTAGGTAATCAAACTGGAGAAGGTTGGCTTTTAACTGGAGAGATGGTTGAGCTTTTAAATGAAGGTGTAGAAAATATTATTTGTATGCAACCTTTTGGATGTTTGCCTAATCATATAATTGGTAAAGGTTCTATAAAAGAATTAAAAAGATTGTATAAAAATGCAAATATAATACCTATTGATTATGACCCTTCTGCAAGTGAGGTAAATCAGCTTAACAGGATAAAACTTATGCTTTCTAAAGCTTTCAAAAATATATAAAATTGATGTTTTGATATATTAAAAGTTAATAAATTAAAAAAATATTATATATTAAGCAGTTATAAAAGAAGAGTTATCCTATTTTTTAGGGTAACTCTTTATTAGTTAAAAAATTATATGTATACTAGAGTAAAGGGGGAAAGTTATATGAATCTAGTATATGATGTTTATCAATCTAAAATAGGAAATTTGTACATATTAAGTGAAGATGGTTTTATAGTCAGCATAGATATAGGAGATGAAAAGTTTAATAAATTAAAAGATGAATATATCAAAAAAGGAATTGACATAAAAAGAAGCAAGGAAGATTTAAAAGAAGCTATAAATCAGATAGATGATTATTTTAAGGGAAAAAGAAAGGCATTTGATTTAGATATTCGTATTGAAGGGACTGAGTTTCAAAAATCAGTTTATAGGGAAATGTTAAAAATACCATATGGAGAGACCTTGTATTATTCAGATATAGCACAAAATATAAATAATCCAAAATCGGTGAGAGCAATAGGACAAGCAAGTAAAAGTAATAAAATTCCAATAATAATACCTTGCCATAGAGTGGTTGGTAAAAATAATATTGGTGGATATATGGGAAATCATTCTGATTTGAAAGAGATACTATTAAACTTAGAAAAAAGTATATAATCTAGAAAAAAGTGTTTTTGTTGTTAAAATTTGATATAATAATGGTAAAAAGAAGTGTTTTTTACAAAAATATCAAAAAAATATTTTAATTTATAAATACGAGGGGGAATTTTAATGTGTAATAAAGTTATAGCATCAAAATATCATGAAAAAGGTTTTAATTGTGCAGAATCAGTTATAAAAGCATATAATGAGGAATTTAATACAGATATACCAGTTTGTTTAGGAAGTGGACTAGGTTCAGGTTGTGGAGTTGCTAGTTTATGTGGTGCAGTAAATGCCTCAAATATAATAATTGGATATGTAAAAGGCAGAAATCATGAAGATGAAAGTACTAAAGCTAAAGTGTATGCTAAAGATTTGACTACAACAGTAAGAAAAGAGTATGGCTCAGAACTATGTATAGACTTAAAAAAAGATTTAGTTGCATGTAGAGAGATAATGGATTTTGCATATGATAGTCTAAAGGAAACTTTAAAAAAAGAATTATAAAAAAATAAGCTATCAAGTATAAATTATTTGATAGCTTATTTTTTTAGCCTATAATCAATAAGTTTATAATATTTTATGATTACTGTTTGTAAATAAATAGTAAGTGATTTTAGCAGAATTTTAGAATTTTTTTTAATATAGACATTTATTTATATCCATTCTTGGATATATTATACTTTGTTTAAATAGATGTTTGTTATGAGGGAGATGAGAAGATTGGAAGATATAAATTTACTTATTAACAAATTATATTCAAAAAATCAGAATGAAGCATATAAAACTTTTTTGTTTTTAGAAAATGAAAGTATGAAATCAAATATTACATATTGTTTTTTTGATTCATTTTTAGAGATGCTCAATAATGAAAGCTCATATATTAGGGCAAGAGGACTTCTATTAATAGCAGCAAATGCTCAATGGGATACCGAAAATAAAATTGAAATAAATATAGACTATATTTTAAGTCACATTGCAGATAAGAAACCCTCTGTTTCAAGAATGTTTATTAAATCATTACCTAAGATTACAGAGCATAAAAAAAATCTTATCCATCGTATACAAATGGAGTTAAGTAATGCAAACATAAGTATTTATAATAACAATATGAAACCATTAGTGGAAAAAGATATAAGTGAAGTTTTATCTAAGCTTGAAGATTGATGGAAGTAAAAGACTATTAATATAATGATAAAGTTCTATACATCAAAATAGAATATTTTCAGTTTGATGGCAGTTTTGAAACAATAAATCAAAGCTGCCATTTTTGTTTGAAAAATTATTTAAAAAAAGATAAGATTATTAGTTTTTTAACTAAATAATGTACATATAAGGTCTTATGTAATATGTTATAAGATATTTGATAAATTAAATGTTTTCTTTGACAATACATATATAGTGATGATAATATCTAAATGAATAAAAACAAAGGAAATAAATATATAATATGAAATTATAAAACTATGCTATAATTACAAGGAAGGATGTAATAAACTGTAGAAATTGCAAGTAAGTAATATAAATTTTTAAAGAATTAAATTTAAATAAATTACATAATGTATTAAATAAACGATGATACTAGAATGACACTATTTTTATAGGAAATTATTAAAGTACATAAGTAATGAAATAATACGCTAAATTATATAATAGATTGAGTTTTACTAAATAAAAAAGAACTACAATCCCTATGTTATTATACAAAAGCAAAGGTGGGAATTAAAATGAAAGCAATTGATGATGCTATAACATCAGAGTATTTAAGCTATGGTATCAATGAAGATATTAATATCTATGAAGGTCGGTTTTGCATATATTTAGATAAAAAATATAGATGTAATGGAAAAATTTATTATAAAATGACACCTCCAATATCTATAAACTTTAAGGCAGATATAGGTTGTATTGAAGAAATAGATAATGATGATGATAATTTAGCTTTAGATTATGATAATGCTATTCTTGAAGTTCATGGTTATAAAATCATTTCCATAACAATAAACACTTTAAGCGATGTTACTATAGAAGGATATATCAATGATGACTGTATAAAATCCAAAAACTCTTATGTTGAACATGTAGATTTTAATATAATAAACTTAGATAAAATACCAGGCAAACTCATTAAATATAATGATAAAGTATATGCAGGTAGAATCGAATTTGATATAAATGATTATGTTGTGACTATAGATAAAAGATATGATTATAGAAAAGAACTTAAGTCAGATTTAAGGTCTAAGTCTGGAGCAATAATAACTCATATAGGTAGAGTTAGAAGAAAAGATGGTAGAATTTTTAGAACAAATAATACAATAAATCTTTTAGATAGAATATCAACAGCTTTGAGTTTTATGTGTGGAAGGTATGTTGGATTTTGTTTGGCCAAAGGATATAGAAGCGGAAATGAAGTCTATAGAATATGGAATGAAAATCAGATATCTCCATTTAGATATGTACCAACATGGTCAGATACACTTTCAAACTATCATAATATGGAGAAATATATAAGTCTTATGTGCAAAAAATTAGAAGATTTTTATTATGGTTCTGCAATAAAAAGTGTTACTGACTGGTATATAGAATCTCTTGGAAGTGTTACTATGGAAAATAACATAATATCTGTACAAATTGCACTTGAAACTCTATCATATGTAATTTTAGTAGAGCAAAATAAAATACTTACAGATGAAGCTTTTGATTGTAACTTAGCATCTAAAAATATAAGACTATTACTTGATACATGCAAAATACCATATGGAAAACATGAATTAAATATATTTGACAATACAATAAAAAACAAGTTTGATGATGGGGTAGATTTAGTGATTTATTTAAGGAATAGTATAGTTCATCCAAGCAGGAGAACTCATAGAGCTGTGTTAGAAGTTGAAGATATTTGGAATATAATCTCAATAGGAACAAGATATATTGAGCTTGTTTTACTCTTTATTTTGGGGTATAGAGGTGAGTATTCCAATAGATTAGTAGAACGATGTTATGGTGAAGTAGAAGTTGTTCCTTGGAATTAAATTTTTATATTTATTTTAAAATATATATTGACAGATATTGCCTTATGCTATAAAATCAATATCATAATAACAATTCAAAACAACATTAAATGCTAAGAAAAGAAATAGTAGAAGTAGTTAATCTTAAACAGAGAGTTTCCGATTGGTGAGAGGAGCAGTAGATTTTACTTTGAACACATCTTTGAGCAGAACTCTGAAAGAGTAAAGATACTTCATTAGGAGCTTTCCGGAATCCTTGCACCCGTTATAGTGCTAGAGTATAATTATTTTATTGTACTTAAAGAGGTTAGTGTCGTGAGGCATTAATGAACAGAGGTGGAACCACGAGAGTCAACTCCCGTCCTCTAGCAGAAGCTAGAGACGGGAGTTTTTTTAATATAATTTTTTAAGCGCGCAGAGAATTATATTGCAACAGATATACTTTTTAAAAAATAATCAAAATATTTAAAAATTTAAAAGACGAGGGAGAATATTATGAAAAATATATTAAAAAAATTAGGAATATTTACAATTATGTTAGGCTTAGTAAGTGGAATGGCAGGTTGTTCAAAATCAAATGATGAAAAGGGAAAAGATGCTTCAAAAGAAGCAAAAAAAGAAGTAATTGTAGGGTTTGATAATACATTTGTTCCAATGGGATTTTTAGATGAAAAAGGAGATACTGTAGGATTTGATGTAGAGTTAGCTAAAGAGACATTTAAGAGACTTGGAATGGAAGTTAAGTTCCAACCAATAGATTGGTCAATGAAAGAAACTGAGTTAAATGACTCAAAGACTGTAGATGTATTATGGAATGGGTACTCTATAACAGATGAAAGAAAGAAAATAGTATCATATACAGAACCATATTTACAAAATAAACAGATAATAGTTACTTTAAGTGATTCAAAAGTAAATTCAAAAGCGGATTTAAAAGATAAAGAAGTTGGAACACAACAAGGTTCAACAGCACTTGATGCAGTGGAAAAGGATAAAGATTTCATGAATAGCTTAAAAGGTGGAGCACCAGTTCTTTATGATACTTATGATAAAGCACTTAGAGATTTAGAAATAGGTAGAACTAGTGCAGTTGTTGGTGATGAAGTTTTAATTAGATACTATATGGGTCAAAAAGGTGAAGATAAATACAAAGTGTTAAAAGAAGATTTTGGATTAGAAGATTATGTTGTAGCAACTTCTAAAGAAAATCCAGAACTTTGTAAGAAAATAAATGAAACATTAAAAGAAATGAAAAAAGATGGAGCTTTTGACAAAATTTATGATAAGTGGTTTAAGTAAAAGATAGATTAGCTGTTAAGAAGGGGGCACTATAGGCATGTTACAAGGTTTAGAGATAGTTATAGCAATGTTTTGTATAACATTGATAGTATCAATTCCATTGGGGATTGCAGTTGCATTTTTAAGATTATCAAAAAATAAATTAATAAGTGGTATTACACAATGTTATATATTAATAATGAGAGGGACGCCTTTACTTTTACAGATGATAGTCATATTTTATGGCTTACCTCTTTTAGGAATTGTATTTGACAGATTTACAGCTGGAATAGTAGCTTTCTTCTTAAATTATGCAGCATATTTTGCAGAAATATTTAGAGGTGGAATACAGTCAATCGATAGAGGACAATATGAAGCTTCAAAAGTACTAGGATTTGATAAATTTACAATGTATAAGAGAATAATCTTTCCACAGGTTTTTAAAAGAATACTAGCACCTATTTCAAATGAAGTAATCACATTAGTAAAAGATACATCTTTAGTATATATATTAGGATTAAATGATATTTTAAGAATATCTCAAATAGCAATGAACAGAGAAGCGAGCTTATTACCATTATTTGAGGCAGGGGCAATATATCTTATATTTGTAGCTATACTTACTAAGGGATTTGAATTACTTGAAAAAAAATATTCTTATTATAGATAAAGTTACAATATTATAGGAGGAGGTTTTTTACATGCTGAAAATTAAAAACTTAAATAAATCATTTAAAAAAAATAAGGTACTTAAAGATATTTCTTTTGAGTTAGAAGAAGGTCAAATTGGAGTTTTACTTGGAAAATCTGGTGCAGGAAAGACTACAATATTGAGATGTATAAATGGTCTTGAAGAATTTGATAGTGGAGAGATTATAATAGATAATGAGATAATAAAAAATAAGAAAGATATGACAAAGATACGAGGAAAAATAGGTATGGTTTTTCAAAATTTTAACTTATTTCCTCATATGACAGTTCTTGAAAACATAATTGAGTCTCCAGTTAATGTATTTAAAGTTCCTAGAAAAGAAGCTGAAGAGAGGGCTAGAGAACTTTTAAGATTAGTTGATTTAGAGGATAAATTAAATTCCTATCCATTTGAATTATCAGGAGGACAGCAACAGAGAGTCGCAATAGCTAGGTCATGTGCACTAATGCCAAAGGTTCTTTGTTTTGATGAACCTACTTCTGCACTTGATATTGATACTATTCAAAGAGTAGTCAATATAATGAACAGACTTAAAGATAAAGGGATGACTATACTAATAATTACGCATGATGTTGTTTTCTCAAATAATGTTGCAGATAAGATTATAAGTATAAAAGACGGTATAGTAGAGAATGTTCAAATCAAAGAAAAAATTGTTTAATATTTTATAAATGGAAGTTATAGGAACATTTATAATATAAATAGGGGCTAAGTAAAACAAATACACTATGCCCTTTTTTTATTTAAAAATTTAATCTAATATTGAGTGATTAATTAGGTTTAATATATTATAAAAGAATAATTTAAATATTTAATATAAATTAATGATTGTTTTAAAATAGAATAATTTTTTATATTGAAAGCTTAGGATGATTGTGATATAAATTGGTTATAATATGCAAATTATGGGTATAAAAATAAAAAATTAGAAAGGATTTTAATATGATGATTAAATTATATGGATATACAAAGTGTTCTACTGTTAGAAAAGCAAAAAATTGGCTTAAAGAAAATGATTTAGAATTTGAAGATATAGACATGGTTCAGAATCCTCCAAGTAAAGATGAATTAGAAGCAATCTACAAGACTAGTGGATATGATATAAAGAAATTTTTTAATACAAGTGGTATGAAATATAGGGAATTGGGTCTTAAAGATATTGTAAAGAGTGAATCTGATGATAAACTTTTAGAAATATTAGTAAGTGATGGAATGCTTATTAAAAGACCGTTGCTTTTTGATGGTGAAAATGTACTGTTGGGTTTCAAAGAAGATGTTTGGAAAAGTACTTTATTAAAAGAAGATTAGAAGTATGTAGGTGTATTGATTAAAATAATTGATACACCTATAAATTTATACATCAACTCTGATTTTTATATATAAATTAGCAAATATATCTATCTAATTATTAGATTCTATAGAATAGAAGAACTATATGAGATTATATATAAATATATTATCAATCTAAGTTCTGATTTTAATTTATTGATTCCTGCAATTTTATATGGGATTTTAAAAGACTACATTTAGAATCTAAGTATTACAACAAGATTTATTCTTTTAAGTATATCTACTAATATTAAAATATTATTCTTAACAGATTTAAACCCCAAAAACTTCATATCAATAAACATATTATTTCTTATACAAAGAATATCATTTATTTTACTTAAAATAGTATAATATACAACGAATTATTACAAAATCACTTATTATTAACCATGAACATGTGTTTTGTGCTATTATATTTATATAAGGGAATTGTCATAAAAAATATCTTATTTATGCAAAAAATAAAATTAACTTTTGTCTTATGTAAGTATATTTTATAAACTGCATCTATACTTATAGTTTTACAAATAATAATAGTATTTAAAAACTTGACAACAAAAAAAGAAAACTTTCAAAAGAATTAAATCTAAAAAGAATAGGAGATAAGTATGAGTATTGAAGATTTATATGGTTTTGAATGTGTTCCTGTGAACAATGATATTGATATTGATGATTTATTTGAAAAAATGAGAGAAGATGGAAAAGAAAATGGATATACACCGATTATAATTATTGATGAAAAAGTAGGGTTATTAAGAGAAAATATAGATATGATTAATAAAGAGTATGGTTCTCTTGAAAACTATAGAAAATATTGTTTAGAGAAATGTAATGAGATTGATGTAAATGAATTCTTCCATTCTAGAAAGTGTGAGATTCCAGAATTGCTAACAGAGTTAATGGGTTCTGAGGACACTTTTTATGATTATAAAAATTTTAGTCCAATTACAAACATAGATATATTTCAAGAAAATAACAAAGTTTACATAGCCAAAGTTCCAACAATTAAACCATATGAAGTATTTGCATATATACCAATTGGTGGATTTAATGATTGTCCTAGTGATGAAGAACATATAGCTGTTGCAAAATATTGGTACGAAAAATATGGAGCATTCCCAATTGCAATTGGAAGTGATACAGTTCAATATTCTGCAAAAAATCCAATTGAAGATAATAAAAAATTTGATGACTTGTGTATTGAATTAGTCCTCTACTGTGAAGACATTATTGTACAAGGATATGAAACATTAAAAGTTCTTAAAGAAGTACTACAGCGTTCTACAATATGGCTTTTTTGGTGGGATTAAGACAAATATATGTAAGCTATAAGTATTAAATTAAAAGTTTTAGAAAATTCATATGATAGTATCTTTTTTGTGATTTACAATTATAACTGATGGAAAAATAATTATCTTAAAACAAATTTGTGCATTCAGCCATGAGGATAGCTATTTCCACTTCATGGCTTTTAAACATATTACTATATTACACTATTTCATTTTTAGTATACAGTGTATTACAGTAATATGTTTAAATTATACAGATTTAAAAATTCTTTGATATTGTAATTAACGTGTTTAAATATAATTCTATTTTATAAAATAAATACTTTATATGTTATAATCATTAAGAATGTAAAAAATAATATAATATTTTATTGTTCATGTTTTTCTAGATATGGAGGTTGTTTTATGAATGAAGAAGAAAAATTAGAAAAATTAAAGGAAATACTACTTGAATTAGGAAGTGTTGTAGTTGCTTATTCTGGTGGAGTAGATAGTAACTTTTTACTTAAGGTAGCAAAAGATACATTAGGGGAAAATGTTATAGCTGTAACTATACATTCAATGATGCATTCAAGTAGAGAGATTGAAGAAGCTAAACAATATACTAAAAATTTTGGTGTTAAACATATCATCTTAAATATAGAAAACTTTGATTTAAAGGAGTTTAAAGAAAATGGTACTGATAGATGTTACCATTGCAAAAAATATATATTTTCTAAAATAAAAGAGGTAGCAAAAGAACATAATATAAAGTACATAGTAGATGGAACAAATATAGATGATTTAGGAGATTATAGACCTGGGCTTAAAGCATTGAGTGAGTTAGAAGTAATTAGTCCACTAAAAGAAAGTAGTTTGAAAAAAGCTGAAATTAGATTACTTTCAAAAAAATTAGGATTAAATACTTTTAATAAACCATCATTTGCATGTCTTGCAAGTAGAATTCCTTATGGAGTTCAAATAACAGATGAAAAACTAAGAATAATAGAAAAGAGTGAAGACTATTTATCTGATTTAGGTTTTTCTCAATTTAGAGTGAGAATGCATGGAGATATAGCTAGAATAGAGGTTGACCAGGAAGAATTAGGTAAATTTTTTGAAAATAACAATTTTAATAAAGTTGATACTAAATTAAAAATATTTGGCTTTAAATATGTTACACTAGATATGTCAGGGTATAAAATGGGAAGTATGAATTTAAATGTGTAGATTGTTTAAAAAATAAATAAGTTTTGTAATTAATATAGGAAACAGGAGGTTTTATGAAAAATTATACATTAATATCGCCATGTTTTTTTGGGATGGAAAAAATGCTGGCTAGAGAAATTACTAATTTAGGATATGAAATAATAAAAACAGAAGATGGAAGAATAACATATAAAACTGATGAGTTTGGAATAGCAAAATCAAATATGTGGCTAAGATGTGCTGAAAGAGTACATCTTAAAATTGCTGAATTTGAGGCAAAAAGTTTTGATGAATTATTTGAAAATACAAAAAGAATAAATTGGTCTCGATATATACCTTATGGAGCTCAATTTCCTATATCAAAGGCTTCTTCCATAAAATCAAAATTATACAGTACACCAGATGTACAAGCTATAGTAAAAAAAGCTATCGTAGAAAGCTTAAAGAAAAGTTACTTGGAAGAAGGTTTGCTTAAAGAAGATAAAGAGAAATATCCTATCTTTGTATTTATACATAAAGATAAGGTAACTATTTCTATAGATACAACTGGAGATGCTTTGCATAAGAGAGGATATAGAGAAAAAGCAAATAAAGCACCAATAAGAGAGACTTTAGCTTCTGGGCTTATTTATTTAACACCATGGAAAGCAGGTAGAATTCTAGTGGACCCTATGTGTGGTTCTGGTACTATATTGATTGAAGCCGCTATGATAGGTATAAATATGGCACCTGGTTTAAATAGAGAATTTATATCAGAAAAATGGAGAACTCTTGATAAAAAAATATGGTGGGATATAAGAAAAGATGCTTTTAATAAGATAGATAATGAAACTAAATTTAAGATTTATGGATATGATATAGATGCAGAATGTATAGATATAGCTAGAGAAAATGCTGAAATAGCAGGTGTAGATGAATATATAGAATTTAATATAGGAGATGCAACTCAATTTAAAAGTGAAGATGAGTTTGGATTTATAATTACTAATCCTCCTTATGGAGAAAGATTAGAAGATAAAGATAGTGTTAAACAATTGTATAAAGAGCTTGGTTATGCATTCAGAAGATTAAAAAATTGGTCATATTATTTAATAACATCTTATGAAGATTTTGAATATGAATTTGGACAAAAGGCAGATAAAAAAAGAAAATTGTATAATGGTATGTTAAAAACTAACTTTTTCCAATATCCAGGTCCTAAGCCTCCTAGAAACAATAAATAGCTTTCATATTATTTATGGATAAAAAGTATAAAGTTTTATTAAAAAAAATATAAAGTTTTATTAAAATAAGTAAAACATTATAACGACTTGAAACGTCTAATTATTGTGAGGAGATTTTTGTGAGCAAAATTCAAGATTGATAGGATTAGGAGGAGTTAAATGAAAGTATTAAAACTTATTACTGTAGTAGCCCTAATGATGCTATTTGTTACTGGATGTAATATTAAAACTGAATCTCCAGAACAATTAGCAAAGATACCTGATTATGATGATACAAAAAAAGTACTGTATGATGGTATTGACCAGTTACTAAAACCAGATTCATCTATGATATTACCTTCTAATGCAAAAGAAGTAGGAAAAATAAATAAAGTGGATTTAAATGGTGATGGAGTTGATGAATTAGTAGTATTTGAACAAAAAGAAGATTTAAGTAATAATGTAACTCAGGTAGGGTTTGTAACTTTAAGTTATAATGGAGAAAAATATGTACTTGGTGACCATTTTTTAGAAAATGGTGAGTCAATAGAGTATGCTAATTTTTATGATTTGGATTCAGATGGATATAAAGAAGTGGTTTTACTGATTAAATCCAAAGATAAAACTAATATGCATATATATAAAGTAAAAGATAATGAAATAACAAAGGTGTATGACTTAGATGCGTCATGGCTTCCAAACAAAGACGATTTTAATGACATGAAAGTGAAAATTGGATATATAGATGGAGATGACAAATTGGAAATATTGATGCTTCATTTGAATAATAAAACTAATGAAATGTTTGCAAGTGTCGCAAATTTTGATGGGAATATGAAAATCAAGGATTATGTTAAGTTTGAAAATGTGAAGAATTTGAGTGAACTATATATAACTTTAGGTAATGTTGCTTCATCTATTGGAAATTCGTCTGCAGCTATAAAAGGAGCTGTGCTTGATATTCCTATATTAAAGGATAATAATTATATTACACAGATACTTTATATGAAAGATGGAAAAATTAAAAAAGCTTTTAGTGATTATGATAAAACTATTACTAAATCTTATTACATACCTGTAGATGATATTGATAAAGATAAGATTATAGAAATACCTATAGTAGCAGGAAACAATAGAAACACTTACAGTTCTAAAGCATCTGCAAATATAAGTTGGTATAGATGGAATGGAAAAGAAGATGCTAGTTCAAGCTTAATATTTACAAGTCAGATATATTATAACTATAAATATAATTTTAAATTGTTTATTCCAAACAATTTATTTGACAAAATACTTGTTGAACAAGAATTTGTTGGAGAAAAAGCAGTATTTAAATTTTATTATTTTGACTATTCAGATCGTAAGAATTTGTTTAATATAGTAGTAGAGAGTAAAAATAAACTTGAAGATAGAAAAAATCCAAATGCTCAAAATTCTATTGTACTTCAAGAGAGTGATGAATATACTTTCTTGCTAGTCATAAACAATGCAAATGAAATGGATAAGCTAGATATTACTATAGACGCACTAAAAGAATATTTCTCATTAATATATGGTTAATATTATACTCAATTGGAGGTTTTATTTTATGAAGGAAAAAATACTTATACTAGAAGATGAAATTGGGATTAGAAGTTTTGTTAGTATAAACTTAAAAAGAGAAGGTTATGAGATAGTTGAGGCAGGTACTGGGAGAGAAGCTATAGAAAAAATGACAACAGAAAGTGACATTACAATAGCTCTTTTGGATGTAATGCTTCCAGATATAAGTGGAATAGAGGTATGCAAATTTATAAGGGAAAATTTTGACCAAGTAGGAATAATAATGCTCACTGCTAAAGCCCAAGAAGATGATAAAATAGAAGGATTTATTTCAGGAGCAGATGATTACATCATAAAACCATTTAGTATAAAAGAACTTTTAGTCAGGGTTTCTGCTCTTCTTAGAAGAGTAGCAAAGGATGATTCAAGTGTTAAGTCAAGTGAGATAGTTTCTCCTCCATTTATACTTGATATAGACAAGAGAAAATTATTTAAAAATGGAAAAGAAATTGAGCTTACTCCAACTGAATTTTCAATAGTGAAATATTTGATATCAAATGCTAAGCAGTCATTAAGTAGAGACCAGATACTAGATGAAGTTTGGGGAACTAATTATTTATATGATTTTAAAATAGTAGATGTAAATATAAGAAGGATAAGAAATAAAATAGAGGATGACCCATCAAAACCAAAATATATACAAACTATTTGGGGTTATGGATACTGTTTTAGAAAGGAAGAATAATAGTGTTACATTTTGAAGGTCTGAGAAAAAAAGTAATAAAAAACTACTTTATAATAATTATTATAATGGTTACTCTGTTTGAAGGATTGTTTATGTTTTATATACAAAACTATTACTATGATTCTGTCAAACAACTACTTGAATCTGAAATAAAATATGCTGATGAATATAACGCTATTACAATGGAGACTACAAGCTTTGAGAAAAAAGTAAAAAACATATTTGATAAGCAACCATTAACTAAGAATTCAGAATTTGGAATTTCAATAATAGATAAGGATAAAAATATTATATTAGACCAATATGGTTTTAAGAGTAAAGAAAAAGCAAATTATGAAGATGTTAATAATGCACTAAAAGATATAAAGACAAAAAACTTAACACCATATACCTATAGAATAGCAGATACTGGAGAACATGTTATGAGTATTTCTCTGCCACTTAAGGTAAATAATATAATAGAAGGTGTTGTTAGATATACGGTTTCATTAGATGCTATTGATAATGCGATATTAAAGCAAGCTACATGGCTTATATTAGCTGGTATATTTATACTTATTATAGCTATACTAATAAGTCTTAAATTTGCTGAGACTCTTATAAAACCATTACGAGAATTAAAGAAATTTGCAAATGAATTGGCTGTAGGAAATTATAATATAAAGTTAGAAAATATGAAAATTGTAGATGATGAGATTGGCGATTTGGCACAGACATTTGAACATATGGCACATGAGATTGATAAGAGTGAAAAATTAAAAGAAGAATTTATATCTTCTGTATCACATGAACTAAGGACCCCTCTTACATCAATAAAGGGATGGAGTGAAACTTTAGGTTATGAAAGTATAACAAGAGAAGAGCTAGACCTAGGTCTAGGTATTATACAAGATGAAACAGAAAGACTTATAAAACTTGTGGAAGAATTATTGGATTTTTCAAGACTTTCTTCAGATAGAATAAAACTTCATGTTGATATAGTTGATGTTGAGGGTTTAGTTGTAGGTGTTGTGAATCAGCTTAAAGTTAAAGCAGCTGAAAAAGATATAGCACTTTTGTTTGAATTTGAAAATGAGTTTATAGAGAATATTCAAGGAGATAAGAACAGATTAAGACAAGTTCTTATAAATTTAATACAGAATTCATTTAAATTTACTGGTCAAGGTGGTTACATAAAAGTTGTAGCTTCTCAAAATGAAGATATAACAACTATATCAGTTGAAGACAATGGCTCAGGCATAGAAAAACAAAATCTAAATAAAGTATTAGATAAGTTCTTCCAAGAAGATTACAATAAAGCTGGTAGTGGGTTAGGTCTAGCAATTAGTAATGAAATTGTAAAACTTCATGGTGGAAGAATGAAAATAGAAAGTGAAAAGAATGTTGGAACAAAAATAACTTTTAATATAAAAAATAAATTTGCTAAACAAGCATAAATTCTTAGAAAGAGGATTAAGATGAGAAACATAAAAATGATAGTAGCATATGATGGCTCAAGATATAAAGGGTACCAAAAACTAGGTGATAATAATATGACTATACAAGAAAAACTTGAAACTGTCTTAAGTAAAATGACAAATGAAACAGTTGAGATAATTGGTTCTGGAAGAACTGATATGGGAGCTCATGCTAGAGGACAAGTAATAAATTTTAGAACAAGTTGTACAGAGTCAGTAGATAAAATCCAAAAATACTTATATGAATATTTACCAGAAGATATAGTCGTAAAAACTGTTGAAGAAGTTGATGAAAGATTTCACTCAAGATATAATGTAAAGTCAAAGACTTATATGTATAAAATTGACAATAACAAATATCACAATCCTTTTATAAGAAAATATGCTACTCATGTAAGTAAAAAATTGGATTTAGATAGAATGATAAAAGCAAGTGAGTACTTAATAGGAGAACATGATTTTACTAGTTTTGCTTCTTCTAAGTCTAAGAAAAAATCGAATATAAGAGAGATTTATTCAATAAATATAAAAGAAGATGATAATGTTATAGAAATATACATTGAAGGAAATGGATTTTTATATAACATGGTAAGAATAATAGTGGGAGCTTTGATAGAAGTAGGTCTTAAAAGAAAAGCCCCACAAGATATTAAGTCTATGCTTGAATCTAAGGATAGAAGTCAAGCATCAGATACAGCACCAGCTAAAGGGTTATGTCTTTGGAAAGTGAGATATTAGTGAATAAAGTAGAAAATCTTCTTAAAACAAAAATAAAATAAATTATATAGTTGACATAAATGGAAAAATAAACTATTATATATTTTATAAGAGAGATATGAAAAACTTTATATTTAAATCCTGTGAGAAAGAGAGTAACTTCTATGCGTTTTATAGAGAGCTAAGGATGGTGGAAGCTTAGCAAATGAGTATTAGTGAAAAGAGCTTTGGAGGATGCTAATTGAATTTAGTATGTTAGTAGGTAATCTCGCCTTAAGAGAAAGAGTGGATAAGTTTATCTTATCAATTAGAGTGGTAACGCGGATATATTTCGTCTCTTGGTTTTTCCAAGAGGCGTTTTTTAATATATTTAATTACTAATGTTTATTTAGTATGTTGAACGTTTACTAATTGATTAGCTAAGTTTATCAATAAGAGTGGTACCGCGGATATTTCGCCTCTTAGTATTTAAAAATACTGAGAGGCTTTTTTAGTATTAAAATGATTTTAAGTTAATTTAAATTCTTAAAATCATTCAATATTAAGAATTGCTATTAAACAAAAAATAAAAATCATAATTTAAAATTGGGAGGAATTAAAAATGAAGGAAAAAGTAGTATTAGCATATTCAGGAGGACTTGATACATCAATCATAATACCTTGGTTAAAGGAAAATTATGAAGATATAGATGTTATAGCTGTTTGTGGAAATGTAGGTCAAGAAGATAAAATGGAAGATGTTTATGAAAAGGCTTTACAAAGTGGAGCATCAAAAGCATATGTGGATGATATAAGTGAAGAATTTGTAACTGAAACTATATTCAAGGCTGTAAAAGCAGAAGCTAAATATGAAGGAAAATACTTATTAGGTACTTCTTTAGCAAGACCTATAATAGCTAAGAAACTAGTTGAAGTTGCTCATAAAGAAGGTGCAAAATATATATGTCATGGTTGTACAGGAAAAGGTAATGACCAAGTTAGATTTGAAGCTACAATTGCAGCTCTTGACCCAACTATAAAAGTTATTGCACCTTGGAGAATATGGGATATAAAATCAAGAGAAGATGCTATAGACTATGCAGAAAAGCATAATATAAAGGTAACAGCAACTAAAGCTAAAATATATTCAGTAGATGCTAACCTTTGGCATGTATCAACTGAAGGTGGAGATATAGAGCATCTACAAAATGAACATAAGAAAGATGTTTACAAACAATGTGTAGACCCAGAAGATGCATGTGATGTAGCTGAATATGTAGAAGTTTACTTTGAAAAAGGTGTTCCTAAAAAGGTAAATGGTGAAGAATTATCTCCAGTTGCATTAATTCACAAATTAAATGAATTAGGTTGTAAACATGGAATTGGTGTTATAGATATAGTTGAAAATAGACTTGTTGGTATGAAATCAAGAGGTGTATATGAGACTCCAGGAGGAACAATTCTTTATGAAGCACATAATATTTTAGAAAGTGCTACTTTAGACAAGGATACATTACATTTTAAACAAATGGTATCTTATAAATATGGAGAACTTATTTACAATGGATTATGGTATTGTAAGTTAAGAGAATCTATAGATGCATTTATGGAGCAAACTCAAGACAATGTTACTGGAACAGTAAAAGTTAAACTTTACAAGGGTAATATAAAACCTGCCGGAATATTTACTGAAAATGCTCTTTATGATGAAGGAATATCTTCTTTTGGAGACAGTGAACTTTATGACCACAAAGATGCAGAAGGATTTATTAATCTATTTACTTTACCATTAAAAATTAGAGCTATGAAGGCTGGAAAATAATATAATAAGTTGATTAAGAGTGTATAAAAACTGTTTCTAGTTTTTATATGCTCTTTTTTTATCTAGATTTATTATGTTACACAATATAATAAGATATAGTGTAATTCAAATAATTTAGTAATAGAAAAATGTAATTCCCTTAAATATAAATTTCATAGGAATAAAAGTTATTGACTCTCTCACTGTAAGAGGGTTTATACTAAATCTAATAAAAATTTATAGTAAGGAGAACGAATATATGAGAAAAATAATTGAAATTAAACATCATTCACATGATTATGAGTGCATGTGGAATGGTATAGAAGATTTATATATGAACAAAACAGGTGAATGCCTTCCAAATGATTTTTTCTTTTTATTATCAGGTTTTGGTTCCTTTTGTTATATGAAAACAGATAAAGCAGAATTAAAAAGAATGGTAGCTTTGGGAGATGGAAGAACAAAAAAGATGTATGAATTTTTAGCACCAATTGTTGGTTTTGAATACAAGCATTATGAATTTAGAAGATATGAGCGAGCATTAAAAAAAGCAAAATATGAAATTGATAATGGGTATCCAGTTATTTTAGGAGCCTTAGATATGTATCACTTACCATATTATCAGAAATTATACCATAAAGAACATATTCCTTTTCATTACATATTAATGGTAGGATATGATGATGAAAAAGAAAGAATATACCTGTATGATTGTGGAAGGACTGAGTTATTATACCTATCTTATGAGGAATTACGCCAAAGTATGAATTGTAGTTATTTAGGATTGAGTAAGGCGAATACTATTTGCACAGTTAGAATGACTAGTTTAAAGAGTAAATATGAGATTGCAAGAGAAGCACTTACTATAAAGGGTAATATGTTTTTAAATCCACCTAAAGGATTTTTGGGATACAAAGGTTTTGAAAAGTTTATCAAAGAATTGCCGCAATGGAAAAATGAACTGGAAAAAGATGATTATGATAAGATATTATCTAATATGGTTATGTTTTTTGGGACAGTACCAACCGTTCCAAATGCAATTAAGGGAATTAAAGAACCAGATAACGTCAAATTTAAAGGAGGTTTTGATAAAATGAGCAGAATGCTTAACCAACTTGGAGAAGAATATAAAAATGACACCTTCATACAAGGAGCTGAGATATTTGATAAAAGTGCTACTATGATTGAGATAATATCTAATATTATAATAGATTATTTAACTCAAAAGAGTGATGATACAGGACAACTTCCTTTACTTTTTTCTGAGATTTTGAAGAATATGAAAGAAGTATATTCGATATTAGATGTATAAAAAATATATATGTCTCTCAAAGGGTATTAGCTTTACAGAAGATAGACTAATTCATATTCTTTGTAAAATATTTTAAATGAATATAGTTGTTTATAATAAAGATATTTTTATTGACCCTGACATAACGTAATAGTGTAATATGAAAATATAGCATGGATGTATTAGTAAATATTGATAGCTATAAAATCAAGTTTTGAGGTGTTGATATGAGAACAGTAAAGCAGGTTTCAGATTTAACAGGAGTAAGCGTAAGAGCATTACACTACTATGATGAAATAGGTCTTTTAAAACCAAATAAAATTACAGATGTAGGGTATAGACTTTATGATGATGAAGCTATTAAGACTCTCCAACAAATTTTATTTTTTAAAGAGATTGACATACCTTTGAAGGAAGTTAAAGAGATAATGTCAAGCCAATACTTTGATAAAGTAGAAGCTTTAAAAAATCAAAAGAAATTACTCATTTTAAAGCGAAAAAGATTAGATGAATTAATAGAGCTGATAAACAAAACTATAAAAGGAGAGAGTACTATTAATTTTAAAGAGTTTGACATGAGTGAGTATTTTAATGTACTAGAAGAATTTAAAAAAGATCATAAAAATAAGATAATTAAAATTTATGGTAATGTAGAAAGATATGATGAACTTATTGAAAAAGTTAAATCTAGTGAGGAAAAAATTGCTAAAATGGCTATAAAACAATATGGAACTATTGAGAAGTTTGCAAAAGCTATAAAAACAAACTTTAGCAGTGATATATTGAGTTTAGGAGAAAAATTTGATATATATAAAAATGATTGTTTGAAAGAAAAACATCCTAAATTAAAAGAATTATATAGAGAGCTTGTAGAAGACTTAAGTAAGAATCCTTCTTCAAAAGAACTTCAAGAAATAGCGAGAGAGATAACAGATATATCTAAGAAAGATTATGAAATTTTTTACATGGATACTGGAGATGATAATTGGTACAGTATGGTACAAAATTATTTGGTAAATCCTATATGGATAAAAAATATAGATGAAAAATATGGAGATGGAGCAGGAAAGTTTATTGGACAAACCTTAGAGATTTATTTAGGAGATAAAAAGCCTAAGATAAATATCTTGCATGAAAAACTAGTATCAGATTTGAGTAGGGATTGCTCATCAAAAGAAGTTCAAAGTATTATTGAAGAAATAGACAATGAAATGAAAAAGAGCAATGAATTTTATAAAATAGATAATGGAGAGAGATATTTTGATTATATGGCAGAACTTTATTTATCAAATTCTACATACATAAAAATAACTGATAATAAATACGGTGATGGTACATCCAAGTTTATTGGAGAAGCTTTTAAATTTTATTTTGATAGTAACAATTTATAAGTAAAGTCAATAACTATTACAAACTTTGAAGTAAAAATCTATACACTTTGTTAAGATATTTAGTAAAAGCATTAAAACAAGGATATAAATTATCTTACTTTTATTTATATCCTTGCTTAAGTTGTTAAAATATATAGTTTACATCAAATTTAACACTTTCAACAATATTTCCTAAATATGTTTTTATACTTTCGACTTCTTCTAAAGACCTTAATTTATTTTCAGTGTAAATTGTCTTATCAAGAATATTAAACTTTAGACCTATTTCATCAAAGTACTCATGATTTAAAACTTTGTACCAATGATTTTTTTCTTTATTCCATCTTGTAGATATGGAATCAGCTTCTTTTTGAGCTTTTTCCCAATCCTCATTTTCTATATATTTTTCCAAAACAGACATATTATTTTTGTAGCCATCTGTAAAGTCGTATAGTTTATTATTGACATAAAATCCAAATAATAAGAATAAAATAGCCCATGTTATAACAAATGTTGTAGATTTCAATATTAATCACCCTTTTTATTTTGAATAAATATTTTGTCGTTTTCGTCTAAAACACAAATAAGAACATCTTTAAAAGTTTCTATGTGGTTAGATTTTAAGATACCCATTAACCAATTAGTATCTTTTTCAGCCATGTCTAGATTTTCATTTATTATTCTACCATCCAATATAAGTGGAATTGGTAAATGATTAAATGCTCTTGGAGGAGTACTATTATAACTTGATGCTGGTACAACACTTAAATTACCATCAGTCTCTAAAATAGCGTACTGTACATCCTTTAAATTGAAGTAACCCTGAATTCTCAGTTGTTCTAATAATTCATCTATACTAACTCTTTCTTTTTTTAGTTCTTTATATACAATTTTCCCCTTATCTATAAGTATAGAAGGTTTACCTGATAAAAATGAACTTAATTTTCTACTTTTTAAGGATAGGAATGAAATTAGGGTCTGCATAATTACAAGCCCAGTTATTGCTGCAACGCCATTTATAATTGGTATATTATTATTTTCCATTGGAACAGATGCAACTTCCGCAATTAAAAGTGTTATAACTAAATCAAAACAGTTCATTTCAGCTATCTCACCTTTTCCCATGACTCTAAGCGCAATTAGCACTGTTATGTATAATATAATACTTCTTATTAATACTACTGTCATATCTATCAATTACTCCTTTAAAAAATATTTGCATTTAGTTATTATGTCCCATCTAAGAATTTTAATTCAAAATATAAAAAACACCTTAAGTAATTAAATTCAATTATTTAAGGTGTTCTTGATAATTTTAATATTAAATTTTTTATAGATTTTCTATTGCTCTTATTTATTTTAATGACAGATTCAGCAAAATTATTTTTGTCTCCTAATTTTAAAATAAAATCAGGATATTCTTCAAACTCGTTGAGTTTTATTAATTTAAAAGAAGAAGACAGATTTTTAAAGTTAATAATTTTAGAGTTATTTACTAGTACGCTTCTTTTTTTAAAATAGATTTCTTTTTTACTTATATTCAGTATATTTAATATTTGTTTGAGATAAATTATTATATCTTCTGGAGTTTTCTCGAATTTAAGTTCAAAATTTTCATCTTCGAAGTATGGAATATAATATAAAGGAGTTTTGATAGGAGGTAATTTATTATATAATTCTTCAAGAGTGTTAATATCTTTAGGATAATTAAGGTAAAAGCTTTTACATACATTCATTAAATCCATAGCATCTGAAAGTGAATTATGTTTAATTTCTCCTTCTACAGAAAAAATCTTTTTCATATTAAGTAAAGATAATTGTCTAGATAAGATTCTATGATTGTATGTAATGTGTTGAGATATAAAAGGTTGAATATCAATCATCATATTAAACAACTCTAAGCATTTACCAGTATATTTACATACTCTAAATGAATTTAGAAGGCCAGCAATGTCAAAATCACCCCAATTGTATATTGTAATATCATTAAATTTGCAAAACCATCTATAAAAATCATCCATAACATATAAAAGGTTAGGAGCATTATCAATATCTAATTGATTTAGTTTAGTAAGCTTTTTACATTTATTTGAAAGTATTTCATTGTATTTTGGTTTAACCAAAGAATAATAGTCATCCATTATATTAAATTCATTATCAACTAAAACTCCGCCAATTGAAATTAATTCAGCTCCATTATATTCTAATTTATTTTTATTATCATCTAGCATATTAAATTCAAAGTCTATAAATAACTTGTATTTCATAAATATAAAGCACATCCTCATGTATATTATTTAGTGTAACTAAGCATCATAAGAATCAATCGATATAATGATTCTAAACATCAAAGGCTCATTACAACTTTTATTTATTTCATAATTTAATTCAAATAAATCTTTTAGTATGTAATTTATAAGTATTCTTTCCCAACCCATTTTTAAATTAACATTAGAGTTTAACAATGTGTTTTCTATTTTTTTAAATATTTCTATATTTGCTGGGATTATACTAAGTTCAATACTACTTTTAAATGGATTAGACTGTAAATCAGTTATAAGTATGTCTTTTAATTCCTCTGTAAGCTCAGAGATTAAACTATCACCTATATATTTTTTAATTATTTCCTCTCTAATTTCCCTTAAGTTTAGCAATATTAGTACCTGCTACTTACATTATATTATGAAAAGTGTAGTAAAATTCAATTAAATTTTTTATTACACTTAAAATAGTAGCTTTTCCTTTCATTTTAGTTTTTAAGATTATTTTGTATAATTAATACATGAAAAACTATCAATATTAGTGTATAAGAATAATAGGTTGTTAAATGTTTGAAATAAATTATATTTAGAATTCAGAGAAAAAGTATATAAAATAACATCTTATAGATTTAATTTATAAAAATAAAATATCTTATTCCCTGAATTCCTTTAAAATCGAGAGATTAGTTGTTATTTACCAATTCCTCTTTCTGATAATTTTTCTAACATATCTTTAGTCATTTTATCTAAATTATAATTAAATTTAAAGTTCCATTCTTCTACTGCGCTACTGCTATCTAGAGAATCAGGCCAAGAATCAGCTATACTTTGTCTTACTGGGTCTACATCATACTCCATTACAAAGTCAGGGATATATTTTTTTATAGAAGCAGCTATTTCCTCAGGAGAAAAACTCATAGCAGTAATATTAAAAGCATTTCTATGAATAAGTTTATCAGCTGGAGCTTCAATTAAATCCACTATTGCCTGAAGTGCATCAGGCATATACATCATATCCATTTTAGTGCCTTTTGCTATATAAGATTTATATTTCTTATTTTTTAATGCTTCATAATATATATCAACTGCATAATCTGTAGTTCCTCCACCAGGAGGAGTAACATAAGAAATAAGACCTGGAAATCTAACACCTCTAGTGTCTACTCCAAATTTTGAGTGATAATAATCACATAGTAACTCACCAGAAACTTTAGTTACACCATACATAGTATTAGGTCTTTGTAGTGTATCTTGAGGAGTCATATTTTTTGGAGAATTTTCACCAAATGCGGCAATTGAACTAGGTGTGAAAAATTTACAATCTAGTTCTCTAGCTATTTCAAGTCCATTTATTAATCCATTCATATTTAAATTCCATGCCTCTAAAGGCTTGCTTTCAGCAACTGCAGAAAGTAGAGAAGCTAGATGAATTATAGTGTCCACATCGTATTTTTTAGCAATTTCAAAGAAGCGGTCTTTATCTGTAACATCTAATATTTCAAATATACCAGATTCACACACAGTGTTTCCATCTTTTATTCTTCTTGAACTAGCAATTACATTTTTATCTCCATATTCGTTTCTAAGTTTTATAGTTAATTCTGAACCTATTTGTCCTAATGCACCTGTTATAAGTATTTTTTTCAATTTGGCAACCTCCTTGGGGTTTGATTTATGTAGTATTGCTTATTTTTATTTTAGCAAATCTTTTGTTTAAATACAAAGGATTAAACTCAATAATATATTGTTTAATTTAATAGAGTTCAATTACTGTTTAAAAAAGTAATATTCAAAGACATATTACATAATACTGGTAAATTAGATTAAATTATTATAAATAGATATAGATTGTGTGACTAAGTCACAGAAATTAAGATAAATTTAAGATATAATAAAATCATATCATTTGAAATATTTAGTAGAGGCAATTCCATAAATAAAAAGTAATTTAAATTTAGAAAGCTATAAACTTAGATATTGTAAACATAAGTTAGAGTTTATAGTTGTAGAAATGTTATATAACAATATTGATACTATTATAATATTAAACAGTAATAAAATATATAAAATAAAATCTGAAAGGAAGTATAAAAATGACAAGACCATCAATATATCATAGCCAAGGATACACTTGTGCAGAAGCGTTAATAAAGTCTTATAATGAAGAACATAACACAGATATACCCATTTCAATAGGAAGTGGTATGGGGGTTGGAATTACTGTTGGAAGTGTCTGTGGAGCTGTAAATGCAGCTATTGTCATAATCGGTTATCTAAATGGAAGAAAGAGTAATTTGGATGAAAATATGGCAAGAAAGTATTCAAGAGAATTAATGAATAGAGTAAGAGATAGATACAGCACAGAAATATGTGCATCCTTGAAGAAAAATAAAGTAAGTTGTGAAGAAATAATAAATTTCACATATGATGCTTTAAATGAAATGCTAGAAAGTCAAAAATAATCATAGAGAACAAGTATTTTATATTTAATAAAATACTTGTTTTTTTTATTATTTTCAATATATTATAATTTAAAAATTAATTTTATTATATTTTAATCGAAATAATTTACTTGAAACGATAATAATTGATAAAAAAATATAAATGCTGTAATTAAGAAAATGTAAATGATTTAATATTAAATGAGTTGTTATATTTATTAATATAAAGTGAAATAAACTAATGAGTAAATTTATAAATTATAAAGAAATATATAAGAAAATAAAAGAGATAATTAATGTAATATAAAGTAAAAAAGCAGAAAAGTATATAATTTATTTATAAAATAAAGAAAAAATAGAATTTTAAGATAAAATGCAAAGATTATATCATAATATGGTATAATTAGTAAAAATATAGAGATTGGAGGAATTGATTTGTTTATAGAGGAAGAATTAGAAGGATATATATTAAAATGTAAAATATCTGAAGACTTTAAAGATAAGCCCGGATATAGTGATGAAGAGTTTTACGTTACGGTCTATAAAGATGAAAGTTCTGACTCTGGGTATTATGCTTTACTAGAAAATAAAGAAGAAAAAGTAGTATGGGATGGAGAAGTCGTTGCCAATAATATTTTTAATAAACTTTGGGTTGTAGTAGACAAAGTTAAAGCTGGATAATAATGTAATTATATAGTAATTATAATACTTTAAATGGATTTTTATATATATGAGATGAGTAAATAACAAAGATTATTCGATACTGGAGGGGTAGTTCAATGGAATATAGTTATAGCAAGATGAATCTAAAAAAAGGGGATATTGTAGAAGTAAATTTAGAGAAACAAGCTAATGTAATATTGCTAGATCATATAAATTATGTGAAATTTAAAAATCAAAAAAATTATGATTACTATGGCGGGTTTGCCAAGAAAAATCTATGTAGAATGAGAGTACCTAATACAGGAACATGGTATTTGGTTGTAAATCAAGATGGAAATAGTGGAATAGTTGGTTTTTCAATTAATACAATTCAAAATTAATTTGATTAAAAAATAGCTACACACACTCGTGATTTTAGTCGTGAGTTAGTAGCTAAGGTAGTCAGCATATAGGGAAACTTATATGTAGAGATAGGATATAATCTATCCAATACTACTTGAAAATATCAGAGATTATTACTTATTGTGTATTTTATATAATTAACATAAAATTAATAAATAGTTGTTATAAAATAATAATTTGTAAAGATATATTTGTATATACCTTTACAAATTATTTATAATACTTAATTTTTTATTGTTCTTAACTAAATTATACATATTAGTAAAATTTATACTATTAAAATATTTATTGTTAACATAAAGCTCCACCTTTAAGGTGTAGAGGAGCATCAAGTATGTCTTCTTTTCTTTCCAAAACATCATCTGATAAAAGCATATCTATAAATTTATCAACACCAATCCTGTCAATTGTTATTCCAAAGCGTTCTCCTGTTTTACCTTGTTCTCTAAATAAAAGAATTGCTTTTTCAATTAAAGTCATAAGTTCTTGTTTTGAAAACAATCTATCGATTTGTGTTCCAGGACGAACAGATTTTCCCCATTTTCCTCCTATATATACTTTATAACCAGATTCTTTTTCTTCAATACTGTCAAAATTACAACTTTCTATGCATTTTCCACAGTTATTACATAAATTACTATCTATTTCAAGTTTACCTTTATCTGTTAATTTAGCTGCTTTGACAGGACAGACTTCCATAACAGCACATTTTTTACAACCAACACAAAACTCAGAGTCGTAATCAGGTACACGTTGACCAACAATTCCAAGGTCATTTAAGTCAGGTTTAATACAATTATTAGGGCATCCTCCGACACCAATTTTAAATTTATGAGGTAGCTTTACATCATACCAACCTTTGTAAAATTCTTGATGTATTTCAGCAGCTAGTGCCTGTGTATCAGTTAAACCATGAACACAAACAGTACCCTTACAAGCTACAACAGGACGAACTCTTGAACCAGTTCCACCTGTGATTAGATTTTCACTAGCAATAAATTCACTTAAAGCTTCAATGTCTTCAAATTTTACACCAGGTAACTCTACTGTTAATCTAGTAGTAAATGCTAACTGACCATTTCCGAATTTTTCAGCAGCTTCTGCAATTTTTTTTGCTTGAGATGTATTTATTACGCCATTTACAGTTATTATACGCGCTGCAAAATGTTCTCCATCTCTGCTTGGTAAAAAACCTCTACCTTTTAATTCTTTTTTTTGTTCTGCTGTAATATTACTCATAATTACTCCTCCATTACCTTAAGATTTGGATAAAATAGTATTCCACCTTCAAGAACTTTAGTATTTGTATAGCCAAAGCGTCTTAAACGATTTTGAGCCATATAACTATTTTTACCTTTTGCGCATATAAGAAGGATTTTTTCATCCTTAGAAAGACCTTCAATTTCTCCATTAATCTCCCCAACAGGAAGATAACGTAAGCTAGGAATAGAAGGAGCTTTTGAAACATCTATTTTAGTCCAACTATCAAAGTCTTCTATTTCATCAAGTAAAACACTATCAAGTTCTCCATTAAGTTTGTTTTGTAAAACATTTACTGCTACTACAAATGGATGAATAGCAGTTGAAAAAGGCGGTGCATATGCAAGGTCCATACTTTCTAATGAATAAAGGTCAGCTCCTAAAGTTATTGCAGTGGCAGATATATCTACTATTTTATCGACAGCTCCAGGTCCCATAACTTGAACACCCAATAATTTTCTAGTATCCTTTTCAGCAACCATTCTTATAATAAAATTAGATGCACCTGGATAATAGTGAGCTTTGTCATCAGTAGCTATAGTTACAGAACAAACATTATAACCTTCTTTTTCAGCAGTTTCTTTACTTAGTCCTGTTTTTCCTGCATTGAGTTCAGGTAATTTTACTACTGTTGTTCCAAGGACACCATTGTAGGTTTTAGATTTACCAGATATATTTTGTGCACAAATTCTACCTTCATGATTTGCAGATGAACCCATAGGTGACCATGTAGGTTTATTTGTTAAAGCATTTTTTACAAATGCACAATCTCCAACTACATATATATCTTTATCGTTTGTAAGCATATATTCATCTGCAATAAGTGTTTTATTTGGAGCAAATTCTAGACCTGTATCTTTTAGAAAGTCTGTGTTAGGGCGAATCCCAACTGACATAACTACTAAATCTGTTTTAATGACTCTATTTTTAGTACGAAGTTTTTCGACCTTATTTTGACCTTCAATGCCTACAACTTGGTCACCTGTAAAAATCATTATACCTTTATCAGCCATATGATTTTCAACATATTCAGCAAAGTCGGTATCAAATCCAGGCATAACATGTTCAGCCATATCAATAACACTTACACGTATGCCCATTGCAGAAAGGTTTTCAGCGATTTCAAGACCAATAAAACCTCCACCGATAACAACAGCTCTCTTAACACCATCTCCAATAGAATCTCTTAGTGTTATAGCATCATTTGGAGTGCGCATAAAGAATACTCCAGATAAGTCAATGCCAGGTATTGGTGGTTTTATTGGGTCTGCTCCTGTAGCAATTACAAGTTTGTCATAGCTTAAATTTTCTTCTTTTCCTGTTGAAATCGTTTTCAAAATTACTTGTTTTGTAGCTCTATCAATAGAGGTAACTTCAACACCACAACGAACTTCTGCTCCTGTTAGCTTCGAAAAACTTTCAGGTGTATTGACAATTAAAGATGATTTATCTTTAATTATATTGCCAACATAGTATGGTAGACCACAACCAGCATAAGAAATATCTTCACCTTTATTTAGAATTGTAACAGAGCAGTTATCACCCATTTCACGTTTTATTTTTGCAGCAGTCTTTGTTCCAGCGGCAACTCCACCTATAATCAATACTTTCACAATATATCACACTCCAATCTCTTTTATAACTCTATGCTAAAATTATAGTTCTTGACAATACATTTGTAAAATACTAAAATATTAATAAAATCATAAGTATTTACTAATGTTTGCTAAGGTTGTGATAATATGACTATTCGCAGTCTTGAGATATTTGTTAAGGTTGCCGAGTGTGGTAAAATGAGTGAAGTAGCAAGAAATATGTATATTACACAGTCATCAGTTAGTCAAGTCATTTCAGAAATAGAAAAAGAGTATGGAGTTAAGTTATTTGAAAGAATTTCAAAAAAATTATATTTGACAGAAGCAGGAAAAAAACTTCTTGGATATGGGAGGCATCTTTTATCTATAAATGAAGAAATGAATGATTGCATGAAACACTGTGCAAAAAATATTCGTATAAAAGTTGGAGCTACAGTAACTGTTGGAACATGTGTAATAAGCCCAATAATACTAGAGTTATATAAAGTAAATCCTTTGATAGAACCAGAAGTATTTGTAGAAGATACAAGGTTGATTGCAAAGAAACTACTTAATAGTGAATTAGATATTGCCATTGTAGAGGGCAAAATAAAGCATCCAGATATTGTTACAAAAAGCATTATTAATGACCATTTAGTACTTATATGTTCTAATAAGCATGAGTTTTACAAAAGAGATTACATAAACGTTTCAGAACTTTCGAATCAACCATTAATTATGCGTGAGTTGGGAAGCGGCACAAGAGCACAGTTAGAAAATCAGTTAAAAGAATTGAAAATTCCAATGAATATTAGATGGTCATGTTATAATTCTGAAGCTATATTGAGAGCAGTTGTAGATAATTTTGGTATTGCAGTTATATCTGAATTACTTGTTGAAGATTATTTAAAAAAGCATCTTTTATGGTCTTGTGATATTGAGGGTATCAATTTACAGAGGACATTCGACATTGCATATCATAAAAATAAATTTTTTACAGAAAATATCTCATCATTTTTTGATATTTCAGTAGAGTTTGGAAAAAAGCAAATGAGAAAAAAGAATAAAAAAATGAATGTTTTATAACATATTAAAAATAAAATAGGAAATAAAAAAAGAGTATATTAATATACTCTTTTTTTGTTCGCCTATGCTATTAAATAGATTTAGTTTAAAAAATATCTTTACTATTTTAAATTAATATTAACCTAAATTAACACCAAAGTTTCCACATAGTCCTGCAAGACCATCTTCGAAACCAGAACCTAAAGCATTGAATTTCCATTCTTCATTATGTCTATACAATTCTGCAACTACTATTGCTGTTTCTATGCTAAAATCTTCACCTAATTCATATTTAATAAGTTCTTCGTTAGTTTCTTCATTGTAGATTCTTATATATGAATTTTCAACCTGTCCAAAATTTTGTCTTCTTGTTACAGCTTCGTTTATAGTAACTGTAAATGATATTTTAGCAATGTCTTGTGGTATTTTAGATAAGTCTACATTTATTTGTTCATCATCACCATCACCAACACCTGTTCTATTATCACCCATATATTCAACTGCTCCAGAAGCATGTTTTAAATTATTGTAGAATATAAAGTCTCCATCATTTGTAACTTTACCATTAGCACCAGTTAAAAATGCAGAAGCATCTAAATCAAAATCAAAGCCACCATCATACTTATTAGTATCCCATCCTAATCCTACTACTACTTTTTTAAGACCAGGGTTAGTTTTTGTTAAACTTACTTTTTGTCCTTTTGCCAAAGTTATACCCATTTAAAACAACTCCTTGTTATAAATTTTTTATTGTAATTATTATTAACTATATAAATTAGTTAATTCACGAAGTTCTTCATTTTGACCAATACCTAAAGCATTAAATTTCCATTCTCCATTTCTTTGATAAATTTCACCTGCCAAAACTGTGACTTTACCAGAAAAATCTTCTTGAAGGTTATACTTAAATAGTTCTTGTTTAGAATTTGCATCAATTAATCTTATAAAAGAATTATTCATTTGACCAAAATCTTGATTTCTTTTGTTAGCTTTGTATATAGAGACTCCAAAAATTATCTTATGTACATATTCTGGAATACCATCTAAATTGACCATTATCTGTTCATCATCACCTTCACCTCTTCCAGTTAAGTTATCTCCAGTGTGTATAATAGCTTTAGAAGGATGCTTAAGATTCCCAAAATAAACTAAATCACTCTTAGAACTCATTTTATCTTGGTTAGTCAATGCTATTGCAAAAGCATCTAGGTCATAATTTTTTTTACCTAGTTTGTTCATGTCCCATCCTAATCCTACAATTACATTTTTTACAGGATTATTGTCTTTTACTAAACTTACTCTTTGTCCTTTTTGTAAACTAACACTCATTTTTAGTTCTCCTTTTTGTATTTTAAGTTTTATTGGTAGTTATAAGTGTAAGAATCATATTAGCTCTATTATATACATACTTAGACTAATTTGGCTATATCTATAAACTATTTAATTGTATAATTACGTAAATATTTTAGAATGTTATATTTAAGTTCAAGTATATCTAGAAAAATTTATATAAAGTCTGGAGGTAGTTATGATGGAAGTGTTTTGGATTATTGATAATAAAATAAAAAAGAAATTTAAAAGCAGACATAATTAACATATAAAAAGCTCTGTTTATATATGTTAATTATGTCTGCCATTTGTTTTATATTTATTCTATTTTTTTAAATCCATTACCCAAAGCTTCATGTATATCTGTAATTATGATAAATGCATTAGGGTCGACATTTTTTACTAATTTTTTTAATTCGACAACTTCTTTTTTCTCAACCACCACTAAGAGCACATTCTTATTTTCTCCAGTATAAGCGCCTTCGCCCTTTAGGATAGTTGCACCTCTATCTAAATCTTCCATTATTTTTTTGCTTATATCTTTTGAAAGGTCAGATATGATAGTAAATGATTTTGAATAATTAAATCCTTCAATAAGTAAGTCACTGACTTTTACTAAAATGTATAAAGCTACAGTTGAATAAAGTGCAATTTCAACCTGTCTATTTACTATACCTGATAGAACTACCACAACACAGTCAACAATACCCATCAAAACAGGTATACTAAATGTAGGAAAATATTTATTTAGTAGGAGTGCCATCAAATCAGTTCCACCTGTAGAGCCATTTATTCTAAAAATAAGACCTTGACCAACTCCCATTAAAATAGAACCAGATATAATTGCAAGATACATATCATTTGTGATATCTAGTGTAGCCATATTTGCAGTAAGCTTAAGTGCTATAGTAAGAAAAATTATTCCTAAAACTGTTTTAAAACAATCTTTCTTTGAAAGTATTTTGTAAGCAAATATGAATAATGGAACATTTAAAATTAAATTGACAATCCAAAGTTCTATACCAAATAGTGCGTTTAAAATAACTCCAAGCCCTGTTATACCACCAGCAGCGATTGCATGTGGATTAAAAAACATGTTAAGAGAAATTGCCATTAATATACAGCCTACAATTAATATTAAAATTTCTGAAAAAGTTATTATATCTTTTTTCAATAACATCACTCCTTATATATAGATTATAATATATATTATATAGTTTTTCCAATTTTTAATAAAAAAAATAAAAATATATTATAAAAATAATTTGATTGGAATTTTCTGAAAATTAATGCTATAATTAAAAATAAATTTAAAGGGAGGTTATAAAATGGCTAAATTAACTCTAGAACATATAAAAGGAAACACGTATTATATTCCACTCCCTACAATAGTAGGTGTATATGTAGATGGTAATGATGCAACTTTAATTGATAGTGGAAATAACAAAGATACTGCTAGACAAGTCTTAAGATTGTTAGAGGAGCATAATCTAAATCCTAAATTAATAATAAACACTCATTCAAATGCAGACCATATAGGAGGAAATGCATATTTGAAGAATCAAACAAAATGCAAAATTGCTACAACTAAAATGGAAGGATATTTTACAGAAAATCCAATACTAGAATCAACATTTTTATATGGAGGCTATCCAAGTAAAGCACTGAAAAATAAGTTTCTATTAGCAAAAGAAAGTGAAGTTGATTATATTATACCTTCAAATGGAAAAATTGTAGATACAGAACTTGAAGCTATTTCTCTTCCAGGTCATTATTTTGAAATGATTGGTATTAGAACTCCAGATGATGTTTTGTTTGTTGCAGATAGTCTTACACCAGAAAATATAATTACCAAATATCATTTTTTCTTCCTATTGGATATAGAATCACAATTTAAGACATTAGAAAAAATGAGAAGTTTAGAAGCAGATTTCTTTGTTCCAAGTCATTCTGTTAAAACTAGAGATATAAAAAATTTAATTGATATTAATAAAAATAAGATGGAAGAAATAATAGATAATATTAAAAAAGTCTGTTGTGAAGCAATTACAATTGATGAAGTTATTGAAAAAATGTGTGATTTGTATAGTGTTAAACTTGATGCTAATCAATATGTATTAGTTGGAAGTACAATACGTTCTTATATAACATATTTATATGAGAATAAAATGGTTGAATACGTGTTTGACGGTGGCAAGATGTTGATAAAAACTGTATAAATATTAGTTAGAAAGTAATGATAAAAATTAAATTTACTATCAATTTATCACAAAAAATAAACAACAGTACCTCTAAAAGCTTATAAAAGTCTTAAATATAAATTTGTTTTTTACTTTATAACAAATAAATTTTATAATGAATAAGATAAAATAATTGGTATAAATTGACTTATAATTTTATAAAAATAGATGCTTGATTATAAAATTATGTTATAATTTGTAAATAAGAGGATAGATTATAAGCAAATTAAAGAATTTATAGGGGGAAATGGTAGAGATTATGAATAAAAAATTCAAAAAATTCAGTAAAAAAATAAGTATATCAACCTTGGCTTTGACTATGTTTCTTTTTAGTAATCTAACTGTAAACGCACAGTTTAAAGAGGATTCAATAATAGGAAATGACAGATATGAAACAGCAGGGCTTATAGCAGACAAGCAGAATTATGATACTGTAATATTAGTTAATGGAGATAAAAGTTTATCTGATGGACTTTCATCAAGTGGATTGGCTGGAGCTATTAATGCACCTATACTTTTAACTAAAAAAAATGAGATACCAAAAGCTACTTCGACTAGACTAGACAATAAGACTTTGAATACTGTAAAAAAAGTATATATAATTGGTGGCTACAATACTATTGAAAATTCAGTAGAAAAAGATATAAAAGGAAAAGGTATTGAAGTTGAAAGAATAAATGGAAATAATAGAATTGAAACTAGTTACAATGTAGCAAAAAAAATAAATGAAGTTGGTAAGGTAAAAGAAGTCATGCTGACAAATGGATTTGTAGGAGAGGCTGATGCTATGAGTGTAGCACCTGTAGCTGCAAAAAACAAAGGAGCCATAATACTTACAGATGGTAAATCAATTCCATTTGGCACTGAAGACTTAAATGTGTACGCAATAGGAGGCAAGTCTGCAATAAGTGAAGACTTAGTAAAGAAAACTAATGCAACTAGAATTGGTGGCAATGATAGGTTTGAAACTAATAAAAAAGTGATAGAGAAATTTTATAATGGAGCAACAGATTTTTACATAACAAAGGGGTATCAATTGGTAGATGCGCTAACACTATCTCCTCTAGCTAAAGAAAAACCAATCGTTTTAGTTGCTGATGGAAGTAACAAAGGTATTTTAAAAGGAGCTAAAAGCATAACAAAAGTTGGAGGAATTGATGCTAATACATACAAACAATGTCTAGATGTAGTGGAATATAATGATATGAACATAACTCCAAACATTGTAAAACACCTAACTTCAATTGAAGGGAATGAAGTTTCTGAAGTATCTATAGAAATAGATAATTTAGGTGTAGTTGTTGAAAAGACAAATACTGATAAATTTGAATTTGACTATGTAAGTGTGACTAATGAAAAAAATTGTACTTTTTCTGTGAATAAAGAGAGTTCTTCCAATAATGTGAAGGATGGAAAATTGTTTGTAAGTGCTAAGAAAAAAATAGAGAAGCAAGATAGACCTTCACAAGATATGAATGGCGATAATATGATAAATGCAAATAAAGATAAAATGGTAAATGTTATAAAAATTGGGATTCCTGATAAAGAGTATTCTAATTTTAATGTAGAGGTAGAAAGAGGAACAGTAGAACTTTATAATATTAAAGGTGGAGCTACAGTTAATGTTAATGATGGAATTGCAAAAATTGTCGATAATAGTGTTACATATCCATTTAATATAAATACTAATGATGGTATTTCAGCTGTAACAGCTGAAACTATATCATCTGAAATAAAGTTTAGGTCAAATGATGGAATTGTAGATATAACAGCTACGAATATAAGTGGAGATATAAGCTTGTATGGAAAAGATGGCAAAGATAACTTTGATGGAATCTTTAAATTAAACTTGAAAAAAGAACCATCAAATTTACACTTGAAGTTGATAGGCAATGGGTTAAATAAGTTACCTGATGGTTGGTCTAAAGATTATATTTTAGGAAATGGGCATCCAGTTATTGAGGTTAAAAATAATGGCATAAACAATATAACACTTGGTGAATAAAATATATGAAAATAAAGCTTATATAATTTTTAAATTATATAAGCTTTACTTAATTATCAATATTTTACTTGTGGCATTATGTACTTAACAGTTGTCTACTTTAGTTGAATTATCTAAGATATTATAAATTTGTTTTGCGAATTGACGAGAATGTTCTTCTTTTTCTCTATCCATGAAACTAGGTTTACCTAAGTCACGCTCAACAAGCATTCCGATATATTTTAATTGAGAATGTTTACAATATCTCTTGATACCGTTTTCCCAGATATCAGCACCTTTTTCAGGTTTATATCCACATGTTGTAATAAGTGCTAATGATTTTCCTGCCCATAATGCAGGTCCTTTTTCATCACCATAGTATTTGTTCATTCCATACACCAATCTATCAAGTAATGATTTCATTGGTGAAGTGCAGTACCAAGAATAAATTGGAGTTGCAAAAACAAGTAAATCACACATAAGAATTTTTTTGAAAATTTTCTGAACATCATCTTCATGATAACATCCAAATTCAGAAAAATTTTTCTGACATGTCTTACATGCAGTACAAGGTTCTATCTTACAATCATATAACCATATTACTTCAACATTTGCATTATAATCTTCTAATTCCTCAATAAAAGGTTTTAGAATAGCAGCAGTATTACCTTTTTTCTTAGGACTTCCCATGAGAATACATACTTCCATATTGACACCTCCACAGTATTTTAAAATAGTTTTTAATTCTATAGCAATGTTTGTATAATAAACTTTTAAAGACAAGCTACATAGAATGAAGTTTATTTTATCATAATATCTTAAAATCAATAGTATTATATAAGTGATTAAAAAAAAACAGCTATATTTGTAACTATATAGAATGATAATAAAATTAAAATCATCCATATAAAAATATGATTCTTATATGGATATACCTTATTAAGTTTTTTCCCAATACGCACAAGTAAAATGTACATCAAAAAATATACTAAAAAAACCATTAAGAATTTCATAAATAACCTCACAATTTTAAAGTTTAATATAGTTTTAGGATACTATTATAATATGATAACAACAATATCCTTTTTAAGTTTGTAATAAATTTGAAATAAATTATTTAAAAAAGTAAGTAAAAATGACTATAAATTTATAGAGAATACTCAAATAATGTTTTTAAACTATATCTTTTAATTAAAGGAAATCATTTACAGTATAAAGAACTATAGTTAATTAGATATATATAGTATTTAATTATGATAATATATAGTAGAATATATTATAGGAATAGAGTTATCTAATTTATGAATACATTTATAGGCTTGGAGGTAAAATATGTGCTTAAATGAAGAAATTCAATTTATAGAAGAACATGCACCTTGTTACATATATGATGAGACTAGTATAATCGAAAAGTGTAAAGAACTAAAAAATAATATTTTAGGTTTTGATTTTTTATATTCTATAAAAACAAATCCATATAATGAAATTGTAAAAAGTATTGTAGAACAAGGTTTTGGAGCAGATGCTGCATCAATTAATGAGGTTATACTTTCATCAAAATGTGGAGTTGCCAAAGATGATATATATTATTCATCACCAGGCAAAACAGAATCTGACATAGAAATAGCTTTAGATAAATGTATAATTATTGCAGATAGTATCACAGAAATAGAACTTATAAATAAAATCTCAAAGAAAATCGATAAGAAAACTAAAATAGGAATCAGAATAAATCCTAATTTCACCATGGATGATGATAATACTATATCAAGTAAATTTGGTATTGATATAGAAGATATTGACAGTGTCTTTAAAATGCTAAGCATTTGTGATTATATATCTGTAGTTGGAATTCACATACATATTAAATCTCAAGTATTGGATTTTGAAAAGTTGGGTTGTTATTATGAAAAATGTTTTCTTATAGCTTTAAACCTAAATAAAAGTAAATATATTAATATCGAATTTATAAATTTTGGCAGTGGGCTTGGAGTAGTGTATGATAATCTTAGAGAGAATCCTGTTAATCTTAAAGAACTTTCAAGGTTAACTAAAAAGATTGTCTTAACTAATTCAAATACATTGAAGGCAAGACTTCTTATTGAATCAGGACGCTTCATAGTCTGTAAAGCAGGTAATTATTATGTTAAGATTGTAGATATCAAAGTATCAAGAGGGAAAAAATACCTTATTGTAAAAAATGGACTTAATGGATTCATGAGACCAATTATTTCTAATCTAGTTGAAAAGGTTACTTATGGGGTAGAATTAGAAGGTCAAGAACCACTATATACATCAAATAATGCATTCTCTGTTTCAGTATTAAATAATATAAAAGAAGAAGAGTATGTAAATGTTGTTGGAAATCTTTGTACTTCATTAGATGTAATAGCGAATAATGTTAAATTGAAAAAAGCAAATATAGGAGATTTGATTTCTATTAGTAATGCTGGAAGTTACTCATATTCATTATCTCCACTATTATTTTCTAGTTATGAGATTCCAAAACAATATTATAAGAGAAAAGACGGATATATTGAATAAACTATGTTTTAAATATTTAATCTAGAATAGATATAAATTTTTAGGTATAGTGATGGATACAAATATAATTTTAATTTAGAGCGATAAAAGGTATAGAGAGTATAATAACTCTTTATACCTTTATTTATTTTAAGAATTTACTATTTCAACAATTGTACCTTCTGGAAATAATGTTCTAAAAATAAATCTAACTAATGGCCCTGCAATTAACAGTTGTAGTGGTAATGCAACAATAAAATTGTTGGCTATATTTATAATCCATATAGTGATAAGTGTATTAGGACCCCCAATTGATTTAATAGCTCCAAATAAAGACATACAGATGACCATTCCACAAACCATACAACTCGATATAACAATAGCTTTTATAATTTGTTTAGCATCTGGATTTATAATACGAAATGCTATTTTTTTTGCGATATTAGAAACAATAAACCAGTCAAAAATCATAGCTATAACATATGTAGTTGGAAAATCCAACCAAGCACTTTTAAACGTATCTAATGAGAATTTATCATGTATAGAAATATTGTAAACGCTCATAAAAAATACCATAAAGGCACACATAAGTACTGTAAATATTAAACTTTCTTTTCTATTTTGTGGCATATTCATTTACCTCCAAGTGTAATTTATTTATATTAGGATTATACATGAAGAAAAATTTTGTCGTAAGTAAATTTTTTAAAATTTGAAATTTATTTTTTGAAATAGACATAAATGAAAATAAAAAAATTTTATTTTTTATAGTTATCCATGGAAATTGGTTTTTTTAACTTTATAATTAATAATATAAGGTAATAAAATTATAGTGTTGCCAAAAAATTAAAATATAGGGGGTGTAGTTCTATATGGAATTGTGGAAAAGAAATTTATTTGTATGTTGGATAGGGATGTTCTTTAGTTCTATAGGTATGAGCCAAATAGCACCTATACTTCCACTATATATTAAACAGTTAGGTGTAACTGATGTTGGTTTAATACAACAGTATTCAGGTATAATTTTTGGATGTACTTTTGTAGTAGCAGCATTTTTTTCACCAATTTGAGGTAAAGCTGCTGATAAATATGGAAGAAAGTCAATGCTTCTACGTGCAAATATTGGTATGGGAATAGTGATATTTACCATGGCATTTGTACAAAATGTTTATCAGCTATTAGGATTAAGGATTCTCCAAGGTGTTTTTACGGGTTATGCTACTGCGTGTACTACACTGATTGCAACTCAGACAGATAAAAATCACTCTGGTTGGGCTTTAGGTACACTTGCAACAGCATCAACTACTGGTTCCTTAATCGGACCAACAGTAGGAGGATATATAGAATCAATTTTAGGGCTTAAAAGTGTTTTTATTATAACTGGAGGATTATTATTTGTATCATTTATCATATCTATTCTATTTGTAGTAGATAATTTTAAACCTAAAGAAACAACAAAGCCAATTTCTATAATTAAAGAACCATTAAATCCATTGCCAAATAAATTTTTAATTGCATCAATTTTTGTAACTACATTTATTACTCAGCTAGCGTTGTATTCTATAGAACCGATTGTAACAATATATATATCACAACTTACAAATTTTGCATCAAATGTAGCTTTAATAGCAGGATTAACATTTTCTGCATCAGGATTGGCAAACTTATTAGCGGCTCAAAGGCTTGGAAAAATATCAGACAAAGTAGGGCCTCAAAAGGTATTACTGATTTCACTTTTATGGGCAGGAGTTATATTTATACCACAAGCTTTTGTAAGAACTGCATGGCAATTGATGTTATTGAGGTTTTTATTAGGATTATCAGTAGCAGGGCTTAATCCTTCTGTAAATAGTTTATTAAAAAAAATTGCACCAGAAGAATATGTGGGGAAAATATTTGGATATAATGCATCTGCTCAGTATATAGGTTGTTCATCAGGAGCTTTTTTAGGGGGACAAATATCAGCACATTTAGGTATTAGGACAGTATTTTTTTCAACAAGTTTATTGTTATTTGTGAATGCATTTTGGATGTATAAATTTACTGGTTTATTTACTAAGAATGATGTAAAATAAACTTTAAATTTTGATGAGTAGATAAGACATGCTTTAGTATTATATAAAAAACTAATTAAGATTATATATAAAAGGATTCATTTTTATGAATTCTTTTGTTCTTATTAACCTAAAAGTTGTGCTTTGATAACTTCCTTGTGGCATCTGTTTGGCTGTTGTATAATGATAGAAATTATAAAAATATAGACTTCAATATATTTGAAGTAAGTGTTTCATTATATTTTTAAAAAACGATATGGAGGAATTTAATAATGCAAGTTGATAAAAAAAAATCTATCGCAGAACAGTCGAGAATATGTCTAATTGAATCTTTATTATCTTTGATGTCAAAAAAAGATTATAGCAGTATAACTGTAACAGAAATTGCAGAGAATGCCTTACTATCACGAAGAACATTTTATAGAAATTTTAACAGTAAGAGAGAAATACTTGAAACATATTGCCAAAATTTATGTCAGGAATATATTGAATGTTTTAAGAATGAGAGTGATTTATCATTAAGTAATGTGACAGAACTATATTTTTCATTTTGGCAAAAACATGTTGAATTTTTAACTATGCTAAATAAAAATCATCTAATGTTTTTTTTATTAGAAAAGTATAACGAGTTTCTTCCTATTATCTATAAAATCTATAAAGGAGATGATAATAAGTTTAATATTCAAGAAGAAGTTACATATGCTATACTCTTTGTTTCTGGAGGATTTTGGAATATACTATCTGAATGGCTAAAAAACGGATTTGCCCAGACACCCAAAGAGATGTCTGAGATAATTCTAAAATCTATGAATTTATTTATAGAGGGTAAATAATTATAATATATAAACTAGAGCTGAAATTTTGTTCATGAAAACCTTCCTTCTAGGATATTACATTTGTGATATAAAATATGTTTTACTATAATCCACATAATTTAATTTCATGATGTAGAATAAACGATTCTTATGTAATTTATTATAGAATTATATCAAGAAATAGCTTATGGTAAAAATTGGAAAATATTATTATCGACAAAATCTTTGACTTAAAAACTATATTGCGATAGTATTAATTTAATAAAAGTATGAGAGGGGCGTTAGGCTATGACAATTTCAAAAATACCACAAGCAGAATTAAAAGTTATGAAGTTTATTTGGGAAAAAAATGATACAGTAACATCAAAAGAAACTATTGAAGCTATGGAGCAAAAATATGGATGGAAACAAACAACTACATTAACACTTTTATCAAGACTTGTTAAAAAACATTTTTTAAATGCAGAAAAGATAGATAGATATACTCATTACACAATAGTTGTTGGCCATAAAGAGTATTTAAGCGTTGAGACAAAAGATTTTTTGAGTAATATACATGATAATTCTTTACAGAGCTTGATTTCAGCATTACATGATGATGAAGTTATTGATAAAGATGTACTAGATTTATTTGAAAGTCATTTTAAAAACTTAGAAGAGGAGTAATTATATAAGTTAAAATTCTAAGTTTTTAATAGATGGCTGAAAAAATCCATAAATGGTATTATTTAATCAGTTACTCACTATTCATAAAGTAATATTAAATAGGTCCTAATTTAGTAGAGTACCTAAAACAATTGGAATAGGGAGTATCAAATTAAATGATACCACTTATCCTAGTAAATATCGATTTTTTAACATTTAAAATGATTTTATAACATATCAATATTCCTAAGTCTAAGTTATTATTTTTATTCAATCATATTAAAATCTACTTTATTATTTTTAATTGTTTAAAAGATAAATTTGTTTTTTCTTATTTATATATGAGGTAAATGTAAGAAATACTTTTTATATATTTTAAATTTATTGTTATTAATTAGATTATTAATACATCACAACTTATTTTAAAAATTTATTAAAAAAATTAAGTAATTATACCAAATCTAATTGTATCTTTGTGCTATAATTAGTATGTATTTTTTATTATATTATTTTATAAAAAAAATATAATTTAATTATTACTGAGGATATTATTATGTTAGATACATTTATAACACTTGTCTCTTCCATTGTAGAAATATGGGCATGTAAAAAAATTTTTGATTATACAAGTAAAGCAAAAATTAATTTTAAAAAACTAAATATATATTTCTTAATTTCTGTTTTTATTATTATTTCTTCTTTCTATATAAATATTGGAGCGGATAATAGAATTTGGATATGCATACTTATAACTGCTATCTTTTATAAGCTTAATTACAAAGTCAATATATATAAATGTCTAGTAATTTCTTTTTTTTATTGGTTGGTATTGATAGGTATAAATGCATTAAGTATGTTATTAGTAGTATCCATAAATAATTTGGATAATATGAATATTTTACTTAGTGGAAATTTATATAGGTATGAAGCTATATTCTTAGGGAAATTAATCTTAGTTACATTGCTTTATGTTTATAAAATTTCTAGTAAAAATTTTATAATTAGTAAAAAAGAGATATACATATGTGTTCCTATTATAGCAAATTTATTGTCATTTTTTATACTCTATGATTATATTATCAATCTTGTGAAAATTTCTCCAGAGAAAAGAATTGCTTTTTTAGCAATAGTTTTCTTATTAATACTATCTAATATTTCAATATTTGTATTAATACGTATAATACTTAAAATTAAAGTGAAAAAAATAATATAAATTATTTACATAAAAAGGAGATAGCAAATATATCCAAATGCTATCTTCTAACATAATCCATTTCAACTAAAAATTCACTTATAAATATATATATTGTATAAACAAATTAAGCTACCAATTCAAATATAAATTCTAATAAAATTCATTTAGAGAAAAAGTTAATAATTACTTTTTTATGTATAATTTTACATGGACTTATAGAAAGGTTATTTTATTAAAGAAAGATATAAGTATAAGTATAAATATAATTTAAAAAAGTGCTTTTAACTTTAAAAAATAATGTTAAAAAGTAAACATATACCATAACCTAAAAAGCAAGATTTTAAATCTTTTAAATGAGTCAATCTTACATATATTTCCGATAGATTATATTGATAAAAAACACTAAAATTAAATTAATAAAGTACTTGGAGGGATGTAAATGAAAGATGAAAATTTTATTAATATTGAATACGAAGATAAACGTTTTTCAATTAATATCAAAGAGATTTTGTACATAGAGAAACAAGAATATGAATCAAAGATTTATACCGAAAATGGTAATTACGAAGTTGGAGAAAATGCTCCTAGTATAAAAAAATTAATGAAAGAAGAAAATTTTTTCAAATGTAGTAATAGTTATATTGTAAATTTAGATAAGTGCGAGTTTTATCTTAGCAATAATTGTATTTTTGTAAATAATAATTTTATAAGAATTTTGGGTTCAGAAAGAAAAAAGAAGTTAAAAAAGAAATTAGAGAAATTATATGATTATGAAGATTAATTTTGAGAGGCTGTATTTTATACAGCCTCTTTATTTATTATATTATTAATAAATTTCAAGTTATGATAAAATATAAAACAAGTAACTTATTTAAATATAAAATTCTTTTTAAGAGAAAGGAAAAAGATATGGGAGATTATAATAAAATAGTTGAATCAAAAGATGATGTAGATACGAATAGAAGAAAATTAAAATATCCTTGTATCTATAAACATTTTAAAGGAAAATACTATGCTACAATGGGGCTTAGTAAGGCTACCAACAATGATGATATAGAAAATATTTGTAAATTATACAGCAAAGAAGATTTAAATAAAAACGAAAATAAATATAAGATAGTTATTAGGCACACTGAAAGAGAAGATGATATCTGTGTATATATAGATTTAGATGGAAAGTTTTATCATAAGGAAGAAAAAGACAAAAATGATTTAGTTCTATATAAGACTTTATACGATGATACAGGTATATTTGCAAGACCTTTGGATATGTTTTTATCAAAAGTAGATATAGATAAATATTTTAATCCAATCCAGAAATACAGATTTGAAGAATTCTATAAGTAATATGTGAAAATTATTTTTTATAAATTTATAAAAGCTCTGTTATAGAACAATAACTTGTGTAAATATAAAAGAGATTTATTGAAGATAATATACTAGATTAAATTATAAAATAGAACAAAGTAAAGTATTATATGATATAATTAAGTTTTGAGAAGTACTAATTTATATTTAATAAAAATGGGCATATATTAGGAGGGCATATGGGAAATACTTTTTATATAGTAAGACATGGACAAACAGATTGGAATCTTTTAGGGAAAACACAAGGACATGGTAATTCGGACCTTACTCCTCAAGGGATAGAACAAGCAAAAGAACTTTCTGAAGATATTGGAAAATATTCGATTGATTATATTTTTAGTAGTGACTTAGGAAGAGCAATGCAAACAGCTCAAATTTTAGGGGATAAACTTAACCTTGAAGTTCAAAAAACAGAAGCACTTAGAGAAATGGGTTTTGGAGTTTGGGAAGGACTTTTAATAAAAGAGATTCAAAAAGATTATTCAGATATATATTCAACATGGAGAAATGAACCACACTTAGTAAACATACCAGAAGGAGAAACTCTTAAACTCATAAAAGATAGAGTAGATGCTTTTATAAAAGAATTAAATGAAAAATATGATGATAAAAATATAATTCTTGTCACTCATTCAATCACATTAAGAGTTATGTTATTATCATTTTTAGAATCAGGTATGGAAAATATATATAGAATCAAGCAGGATAATACTGCTTTAAATATAGTAGAATTTAAAGATTATGGCCCTGTTATAATAAAAATGAATGATACAAGCCATATAAAAAATCATGTAAAGATAAATAATTCTGCATTAGAGTAATAATCAATTATAAGGAGAAGTTTATGAGTAAAGTTATAGTAGTTGGTGGAGGTGCTTCTGGAATGATGGCAGCTCTATCAGCTTCGAAAAATAATAATGAAGTGATACTAATTGAGAGAAATGGAGAATTAGGAAGAAAACTAAGAGCTACTGGTGGAGGTAGATGTAACTTTACCAACAATAGAGAGATAGAAGATTTTTTTGATAAAGTTGTTAATAATAAGAAATTTCTCTATAGCAGTTTCTACTCATTTACAAATAAAGACCTCATTTCGTATTTTGAAAGTAGAAATTTAGAATATAAAATTGAAGAAGAAAATGATAACAAAGTATATACTAAAAATGATAAATCCATAGAAGTGATAGAAGTACTAAATAAAGATTTAATCAACCACAATGTTAAGATAATGTACAATAAAAAAGTTATAGACATTATAACTGAAGACATAACTTCAGAAAATGATTCTAATAAAGACAAATCAAAGTGTCTAATAAGAGGAGTCATTTTAGATAATGGAGATAAGATATTGGGAGATAAGGTCATTATATCAACTGGAGGAGTGAGTTATTCAAAAACTGGTTCAGATGGTTCAATGTATAAGATTCTTCAAAATCATGGGCATACATTAAATAGTCTATATCCAGCCTTAGTTCCACTTACAATAGAAGAAAAATGGATTAAAGATTTACAAGGAATATCTATGAAGAATGTGGAAATATCTTGTAAGATTAAGAAAAAGAAAATATCAAAGACAGGAGACATGTTATTTGCACATTTTGGAATAACAGGACCCTGTGTGCTTATAATGTCATCTTATATTAATAAGACTATTGATAAAGAAAAGGTAGAATTAAATATAGATTTCTTACCAAGTTTAAATGCTGATGAAATCTCTAGTATAATCAGAGAATTTCCAAACAAAAATATCATAAATAATCTTAAACAAATACTACCTCAAAATTTCTTAAAAGAAATTCTTACGCTATTATCTTTAAATGATAAAAAAGCAAGTGATTTATCTAAAGTGGATGAAATTAAAATCATTGAGTATATAAAAAATATGAAGCTGACTTGTAATGGAACTACAGGTATAAACACTGGTATGGTTACTTCTGGTGGAATATCAGTCAAAGAAATTAACTCTTCCACTATGGAGTCTAAATTAATTAAGAATTTGTTTTTTACAGGTGAAGTAATTGATATAGATGCAGAAACTGGAGGATACAATTTACAAATAGCTTTTTCAACTGGATATCTTTCGGGTATTAGTGTATAAGTGTAGTTTTTAACTAACAATTAAATATGAATAAATAGAGGTGTATATATGGGTAATTTAGTTATAGCTGTAGATGGTCCAGCAGGAGCTGGAAAAAGTACAATAGCTAAAATAGTAGCAAAAAAGCTAGATATAAATTATATAGATACAGGTGCTATGTATAGAGCAGTTACTTATAAGTGTTTAAAAAGTAATATTGATGTCAATAATGAGAAAGAAGTTATTGAGATAGCTAAAAATTCGGATATAGATTTTAAGAATAATAATATTTACTTGGACAAAGAAATTATAAATGAAGAAATAAGAACAATAGAAGTAAGTAATAATGTTTCTGCTGTAGCCAAGATAAAAGAAGTAAGACAGTTAATGGTTGAAGTTCAACGCAGAATAGGAACAAAAAGTTCAGTAATATTAGATGGTAGAGATATAGGTTCATATGTTTTCCCAAATGCAGATTATAAATTCTTTTTAGTAGCTACTCCAGAAGAAAGAGGAAGTAGACGTTATAAAGAACTTTGTAATAAGGGATATAATACTACTTTAAAGGAAGTAATTGAAGATATAATAAAACGAGATGATATTGATTCAAACAGAGAATTTGCTCCATTAGTAAAAGCTAATGATGCACTAGAAATAGATACTACAGGGAAAACAATAGAAGAGGTTGTAGATGAAGTTGTCTCTAAAATAAATCTTTAGTTTGATGTATCATAATAAAATATAATGTAGTATTGAAGGGAGATAAACGTGAATTTTTATAGATTTGCAATAACTATTTTTAAAGGTTTTTCTAAACTGTTTTTTAAGTATGAGGTTATAGGTGCTGAGAATATTCCAGATAGAGGAAATATAGTAGTAGCCTCAAATCATAAGTCTAATCTTGACCCTGTATTTTTGGCTGCTGCTATAGAAAATAGAGAAATAGCTGCAATTGCAAAAAAAGAATTATTTAAAATTAAGCCATTAGGATTTTTATTAAAAAAATTGCATGTTATGCCGATAAATAGAGAGAAGCCAGATGTATCTACAATAAAAACTATTTTGAGGTCTATTAGAGATGGTTATATATTAGGTATATTCCCAGAAGGGACTAGAATTAAAGGGGATTCTTTTGGTAAAGCTAAGGCAGGTCTTTCTGTATTTACAATAAAGAGTAAGTCTAAAGTTGTTCCAGTATCGATAATATCTAAATATAAACTATTTAGTAAAGTAATTGTATATATTGGAGAACCGATATCGTTTGAAGAACATTTTAAAGAAAAATTGAGTAATGATGACCATGAAAGAATATCACAAGAGATTTTAGAAGTAATAAAACAAAATTACTTTAAATATTCAAAATAAGGGGGGAAAACCTGTGAATGTAAAAATAGCAAGACATGCTGGCTTTTGTTTTGGAGTTAAAAGAGCAATGAAAATGGCATGGGATGAAGTAGAAAAAAATAATTCTGGTATATATGCTCTAGGACCTCTTATTCATAATAAACAAGCAGTAGCAAAATATGAAGAAAAAGGTCTTAAGACTGTAGATGAAATTGATATAATACCAAATTATGAAAATATGATAATCAGGTCTCATGGAGTTCCTGAGAAAATATATAAAGAGGCAAAAGATAAAAAACTAAAAATAGTAGATACTACATGTCCATTTGTAAAGAAAATACATACAGTAGTAAGCGAGTATCATAATAAAGGCTATGAAATAATAGTTATTGGAGATATGAAACATCCAGAAGTAATAGGCATAAATGGATGGTGTGAAAATTCAGCAATAATAATAAAGACTGTAGAACAGATGGAAAATATGGACTTGGATAATTCAAAAAAATATTGTCTTGTGGCACAGACTACAATAAATCCAGATTTATATTCAAGTATAGTTGCTAAACTATCAGATAAACTGGAAAAAATTGTGTTTAATGATACTATTTGTTCAGCTACAAAGACAAGACAAGAATCAGCTAAAGAGTTGGCTAGAGAAGTTGATTGTATGGTAGTTATAGGGGGCAAACATAGCTCTAATACTCAAAAATTAGTAAAAGTTTGTGAAGATTTAGTTCCAACTTTTGCAATAGAAACTAAAGATGAATTGGATGTAGATATGCTTAAAAGATATAAAACATTAGGCATTACAGCGGGAGCATCTACACCTAATTGGATAATAGAAGAAGTTGTAACATTCATTGAAAATTTATAAGTTCAGTAAATAATACAGCATGTGGACATTGTTATAACATAGAACTTATCTATTTATCATATGTGATTTCATACTACATGTGATAAATAGATAGCCTAATATCAAAAAGTGTGTATCTTAATGTATGAGAAATTAATAATATAAGATGCGCACTTTTTAATATTAAGAATATAAAAGATAAATTGATATTGATTATCAATAACAAATAAAATATAATATAATTATTGTGAAATTAGGTAAGGAGGTAAATTAATGGAAATGCTAATATCTGCTTCTGAAGAAGCATTTTTACATGTAGGTTCTATGATTGGATTTTTTATTTTGTTATTTGGATATATTAATTATAAAACTAGTGGGAATTTTACTAATATAATATCAAAAAACAGAAAACTTCAACCTTTGATAGGGGCTTTAATTGGAGCTATACCAGGTTGTGGGGGAAGTTTAGCAATAATGCCATTATACATAAATGGGAAGTTGAGCTTTGGTGCAATAATCGCAAGTTTAATAGCTAGTATGGGAGATGCTGCATTTGTACTTATCTCAGCGAATATTAAGATGTATTTTTTTGTTACAATAGTTAGTACTATTACAGGAATAATAACTGGGCAGTTAGTAGATTGTTTTAAACTTGAAGAAAAATTAGGATTAAAAAAGCGAAGAGAATTGGATAAACACAGTATAAATAAAACCAACTCTAAAGAAGCACATAGTCATGATGAAATAATATTGGACAATCTTGCTAAATCTCATGGCAACACAAATAGACTTGCATTTATAATAACACATGGGAAAGGATATAAAATTTATATAGGAATTGTATTAATAGGTTTTATATTTATGTTGCTTGCTCACTCTGGGCTTAATCTACCTATAATTGAGAAGCTACATTCCTTAGAAGAAGCAATTGCAGTTATTGGAATATTATTTTCAATAATTTATATGTGGTGTTTTAAAAAAGTATTTAAAAATTCCAACCAAAAAGAAGAGGAAAATAAAAAGATTTCTCTAAGAGAAATGCTTATACACTCTGTTGGTGAAATATCATTTGTAATTACATGGATTTTTATTGCATATCTTATTTATGATTTGATAATATTAATTTTAGGTGGAGATGAATACTTAGTCAAACTAGTATTATCAACTGGCGTAATAAGTGTATTTATAGGTGCAGGTCTTGGACTTATTCCAGGGTGTGGTATACAAATTGTGCTTATGTCATTCTATTTGAAGGGAACTATACCACTTGGTGCAGTTATAGCCAACTCTATCTCCCAAGATGGAGATGCACTTTTTCCACTTCTAGCAATGGATAAAAAATCGTCTTTATGGGCCATGATTATTACCACTATACCAGCAATACTTGTAGGTATGATAGTTTATGTATTTTTAGGATAAAGATGATTATATAAGATAACTAAGAATGAATAATACAAGTTTATAAATTTATATTTCAAGATTAATAATAAGCAAGTGTAAAGTAAAAATTTAATATGACTGAGCTATTAAAGAGAACATGAGGGATAATATTATTTCTCATGTTCTCTCTGTTTAATTAAATGAATATTGGAACAAATTTCAAGTGATACTTTTTATTAAAACTCATATATAATATATATTAATAAATTAAATTATAATATGTAATACAACAAGTATATTGATATAAAAAACTTAAGAGGAGTTGTAAAAATGAGTACTTTAAAGAAAAAGTGTGATGTAGCAAGTGGAAGAGATAAAGCTGACATTGTACTTAAAAATGGAACAATCATAAATGTATTTACAGAAGAATTGATAGTGGGAGATGTGGCAATAGTGGAAGATACTATTGTTGGTATTGGGGATTACAATGGGAATGTAGAAATTGATTGTAGTGGTAAATATATATCACCTGGCTTTATTGATGCACATATGCATATTGAATCTACAATGGTAATGCCAATTGAATTATCAAAAAAATTATTGAAATCAGGTACGACAACTATCATCGCTGACCCACATGAATTGGTTAATGTAAAAGGAGCAAATGCAATAGATTTTTTATTAGAATCGACAAAAGATATACCACTTAATGTATATATTATGATGCCTTCATCTGTACCTGCGACAAGATTTGAAACTAATGGAATCGGTAAATTTTGTGCAAAAGACATGGAGAAGTATATACAGAATACTAGGATTTTAGGATTAGGAGAGGTAATGTGCTTTAATGATGTTATAGATTCTGAAAAAGAAATCTTAGATAAATTAGAAATTTTTAAAAGTAAGATTGTAGATGGACATGCTCCAAATATAAGTGGGAAATCACTTCAGACATATGTGTGTGCAGGAATAGAAAATGACCACGAATGTATAACTTTTGATGAGGTATATGAAAAATTGAGAGCAGGTCTAAAGATTTTAATAAGGGAAGGTAGTGCAGCGAAGAACTTGAAATCTATAGTAAAGGGATTGTTAAATCATAACTTACCAATTGAAGAATTTATGTTTTGTACAGATGATAAGCATTTAGATGATATAGAAAAACAAGGTCATATAAGATGGAATATAAAATGTGCAATTGATTTAGGTATGGAACCTATCAAAGCCATAAAGATTGCAACATATAATTCGGCAAAAGTATATGGGTTAAAAAAGATTGGAGCAATAGGAGCTGGTTATAAAGCTGATATTGTTGTGTTGAATAGTTTAAATGAAATGGAAGTGGAGAGTGTTTATAAAGATGGTAAATTGGTAACTAAAGAAATGTTCTCTAATTACAATTATGAGATTAAAGACAAAGAGTTACTCAATACAGTTAAATTTAAAGAGATTAGTAAAGAGAAAATACAGTTAAAATCAAATGAAAAAAATTATGTGATGGAAATTGTACCTTATCAAATTTTAACAAATAAATTGTATGAATCCATACCAAATGTAGATGGATATTTTATTCCAAATAAAGAGTATTCAAAGCTTTGTGTTGTTGAGAGACATAAAATGACTGGGAATATATCAATTGCACCACTAAAAGGCTTTGGAATAAAAAATGGAGCAATAGCCACTACTGTGGCTCATGATTCTCATAATATAATAGTTGCAGGAGATAATGATGATGACATAATAATTGCAATAAATTATTTGAAAGAAATTCAAGGTGGTTATGTAATTGTATCAAATGGAAAAGTTATTGCACACCTGAATCTTCAAGTCGCTGGATTAATTAGTACTCTTCAAGCTGAAGAAGTACAGGAAACGACTGACAATATGTTGGAGATAGCAAGAAATATGGGAGTGCCAAAGTATGTAGACCCTTTTATTACGCTTTCTTTTATGGCGCTTCCTGTTGTTCCACAAATAAGACTTACTGATTTAGGTTTGTTTGATGTTGAAGAATTTAAATTTATATAGATTATAATATTATAAAAACAACAATAAACAGACAGTATTTAATATATATTGAATACTGTCTATTTTAATTAGTCTATTATTTAAAGAGATTTTAAGTTTGAATAATAGACTTAAAGTATTTTTATTTATTTTTAGTATATAAATATATGAAAATTATATATTGATGAATTTTTATACATAAAAAATAAAATATTTTATTTACGAACAGATATATAGGGTAATAATATATACATAATATAAATTTATAAATAAAAATAAAAGGAGAGATATATATGTTGAGTATAGGAACAAAAGCACCAGAATTTACATTAGAAGATAAAGATGGAAATAAAGTAAGTATGTCAGATTTTAAAGGAAAAAAAGTAGTAGTATATTTTTATCCTAAAGATAATACACCAGGTTGCACACGCCAAGCTTGTGCTTTTAGAAATGCGTATGATGGGTTTAAAAAGGATGATGTACAAGTTATTGGTATAAGTAAAGATAGTATAAAATCACATCAAAAATTTGCAGAAAAACATGAACTGCCATTTATTTTACTTTCTGACCCTGATTTAGTTGCTATTAAAGCCTTTGATGTATGGAAAGAGAAAAAAATGTATGGAAAAACTGCATTGGGAGTTGTGCGAGCAACATATATCATAGATGAAAATGGAATTATTGAAAAGGTATTTGAAAAAGCAAAGCCAGATACAAATGCACAAGAAATTCTTGAATATTTGGAAAAACAGGAGTAATAGAAATTTATGATTATAATGTTATCACCAGCTAAAAATATGAAGCATGTAGAAACATTTGATAGAGAATTAAGTTTGCCTTGTTTTATAGATAATGTAAAAGAAATAGTGGAGAATATAAAAATATTTAGTATAGAAGATTTCAAAAACAAAATGAAAATCAATGAAAAACTAGCTACATTAAATAAAAATAGATTTGAGAGCATTAAGTTTGATAGACTTGGGAGTCCTGCAATCTTAACTTATGATGGAATGCAATATAAAAACATAGAAGCACATAGTTTTACAAAGCAAGATGAAGAATTTGCTGATGGTTGTATTCGAATCATAAGTGGATTGTATGGAGTTATAAAACCATATGACAGCATATATGAATATAGATTAGAAATGCAGACAAAATTACAGATACAAGAATTTAAGAATTTATATGAATATTGGGGAAATAGCATATATAAAGAACTAATTAAAGAAAAAAAGGCTATCGTCAATCTGACATCAAATGAATACAGTAAATCCATAGAAAAATTTATTAAAGATAGTGATACATATATTACATGTACTTTTAAGGTAAGTAAAAATGGTAAATTGAAAGTTGAATCTACACAAGCAAAGAAAGCTAGAGGAATGATGGTAAAATATATTGTAAAAAATAGAGTAAAAGATATTGAGGAACTAAAGAAGTTTAATTTAGGTGGATATAAGTATCAAGAAAAGTTATCTGATAATGGTGAATATGTATTTGTAAAAGAGTAGATAGTTTTAAATATTAAATAGTATTGTTAAATTTAGGTAAAATATGCTTATTGTGTATTGAATTGAGCTTAATTTTAAAATATAATTATTCTTAAATCAAAAAAAGAAAGGAGTGATCTTCCAAAATGGAAAATCACAAACAGATGCCTTGGCATTCAAGAGCAACACATGAAATTTTAGAAAGTCTAGATTCATCAGAAGAGGGGCTCACCGATACCGAGGCGGAAAAACGGATTAAAGAGAATGGTTTAAATGAACTGAGAAAAAAACCACCTAGAACAACTTTACAAATGCTTTGGAGTCAAATTACAGATGCTATGGTTTTAATCTTAATAGGAGCAGCCATATTATCTTTGATATTTGGAGAATTTACAGAAGCTTTTGTAATACTAATAATTGTAACAGTAAATGCAGTTATTGGAATCGTTCAAGAGAAAAAAGCAGAATCATCATTAGAAGCATTAAAAAATATGAATTCACCTATAGCTCGTGTTATGCGTGAGGGTGAAGAAAGTGTTATTCCAGCAAGTAATCTTGTAGTAGGAGATATTGTTTTTTTAGAAGATGGGGCGATGGTTCCAGCAGACCTTCGTTTGATAGAGACATCAAGTTTAAAAATTCAAGAAGCTTCATTAACGGGAGAATCTGTTCCATCAGAAAAAGACTCAGATACAATCTTACCTGAAGAATGTGTATTAGGAGACCGTAGCAATATGGCTTATACATCCTCAATTGTCACATATGGTAGAGGTGTAGGTGTTGTAGTTGCAACTGGTATGGATACAGAAGTGGGTAACATAGCACATCTTTTAGATTCACAAGATGATTTTGATACTCCTATAAAACGTAAACTTAATACTGTTGGAAAGACATTAAGTGTAATAGGTATTATTGTATGCGTTGTTATATTTGCAATAGGTGCATTTTATCAGAGACCTCTCTTGCCAATGTTTATGATTGCAATTTCCCTTGCCATATCAATTATTCCAGAGGGATTACCTGCAACAGCTACTATTGTAATGGCTTTAGGCGTACAACGTATGGCTAAAAGAAATGCTTTAATTAGAAAATTACCTGCTGTTGAAACACTAGGAGGAGCTACAGTAATATGTTGTGATAAAACTGGTACATTAACTTTAAATAAGATGACTGTTACACATATTGCTGTAAATGGAGATTTTGAATCTGGGAAAGTTACATCAATAGATACTGCATCTGAAAAACATCCACTAGTATATAAAGAGATTGTTTATGCTGGTGCACTTTGTAATGATGCATGTATTAATCCAGATAAAACAGATGAAATATTAGGTGACCCAACAGAGGGTGCATTAATTTTTATGGCTAACAAATTTGGAATAGATCAAGAAGCTCTTGAAGAAGAATATCCACGTGTATTTGAACAGCCTTTTGATTCTGATAGAAAATGTATGACAACTGTTCATAATATAGATGGAAAGATTACTGCTTATACTAAAGGTGCAGTAGATGAAATTCTTGACTTGTGTACTAAAATATTAACATCAAAAGGTGAAAGAAATATTACCGAATTGGATAAAAAGAATATACACGAATTATGTCTTACTATGTCTAAAGATGCACTGCGTGTACTTGGTTTTGCGAAGCGTGAGATTTTATCTATACCAAAAGAAGATAATGAAAATATAGAATATGATTTGACATTTATAGGTATGGTTGGTATGATTGACCCTCCAAGAACTGAGGTAATTAATGCAGTAAATACTTGTAAAGAAGCAGGTATAAGAACCATAATGATAACTGGTGACCATAAAGTTACTGCTACAACAATAGCTCATGAATTAGGAATATGGAATGAAGGAAATACTGTTATATCTGGTGATGAACTTGATAATTTAAGTGATGATGAGCTAGATGAGGCTGTTAAAAATGCTACAGTATTTGCACGTGTGTCCCCGTTTGATAAACTTAGAATTATACAATCTCTAAAAAGAATTGGAGAAGTGCCAGCAATGACTGGAGATGGAGTAAACGATTCTCCTGCCTTAAAATCTGCTGATATTGGTATAGCTATGGGTATAAGTGGTACAGACGTTGCAAAAGATTCTTCTGATATGATTTTAATGGATGATAGCTTTACAACAATTGCTTATGCAATAAAAGAAGGTAGACGTGTATATAGAAATATACAGAAAGTTATACAATTCTTACTTGTTGGTAATATAGCAGAGATACTTACATTGTTTGTTGCAATATTATTAAATTGGGATACTCCACTTCTTGCAGTTCATATTTTGTGGGTAAACCTTGCAACTGCTACACTTCCAGCCCTTGCGCTTGGAGTTGACCCACCAAGTAGAAATATAATGAAGCATCAGCCAGTAAAATCAACAACCTTATTTGAAAAAAATCTTATACAAAGAGTAGTTACTCAAGGTATATTTGTGGCAATAATGACTATTTTAGCATATAAAATTGGTCTTAATATAGAAAATCATGCTGTAGGTCAAACAATGGCATTTTGTGTATTAGCATTTTCACAAATGTTAAGAGCATTTAGTCAGCGTTCAAATACAGATTCCATGTTTAATAAAAATAATGGTAAGAATCCATTTCTTTTAATTTCATTTTTAACTTCTGCATTACTAATAGCAGTAATACTATTTGTACCTGTCTTTAGAAATGCATTCAGTTTAACTATTTTAAATGGTTCAGAATGGCTCATAACAATCATTCTAGCCACAATGTCTGTAGTTCAAGTAGAAGTTGGAAAAGTTATTAAAAGAAAAATTTCAAAAAAATAGTTGACAAAATTAGGAAAAATATATAAGATATAAAACATAGAAAAATTAAATAAATCTTATCCAGAGAGGTGGAGGGACTGGCCCTATGAAACCCGGCAACCAGTATATTTATATACATTGGTGCTAAATCCTGCGGCGAAAGCTGAGAGATGAGTATAATTAAGCTTATACAGAGCCTGAGTTATATACTCAGGCTTTATTTATTTTAAATCTCATCTGGTAAATAGTTTAATTTTTTTTACTAAAATCTAAGGGGGATACAAAAATGTATAACAAAGAAACAATATGTGTGCAAGGAAATTATAAACCAGGAAATGGAGAACCAAGAGTCTTACCTTTATATCAAAGTACAACTTTTAAATATAGTAGTATAGACCAACTTGCTGACCTATTTGATTTGAAAGTTGATGGACATATGTATTCAAGAATAAGTAATCCAACTGTTCAAGCCTTTGAAGAAAAAATAAGTTTGCTAGAAGGGGGAGTATCTTCTGTGGCTGTATCATCAGGTCAATCTGCAAATATGTTAGCTGTTTTAAATGTATGTAAAGCAGGAGATAGTATACTTTGTTCTTCAAAAGTATATGGAGGGACATTCAATTTATTGGGACCTAGTCTTAAAAAATTTGGAATAGATTTAATATCATTTGATTTAGATTCAAGTGAAGATGAAATAGTAAAACTTGCAAATGAAAATACTAAAGTTGTGTTTGCAGAAACACTTGCCAATCCAACTCTTGAAGTTATAGATTTTGAAAAAATAGCAAATGTGGCTAAGAGAGTTAATGTTCCATTTATAGTTGATAATTCACTAGCATCTCCAGTGCTTTGCAATCCTCTAAAATATGGGGCAAACATAGTTACTCATTCTACTACAAAGTATTTAGATGGGCATGCTTCAAGTGTTGGGGGGATTATAGTAGATGGTGGAAATTTCAATTGGGATAATGGAAAGTTTCCAGAGTTAGTTGAACCAGACCCAACATATCATGGAATAAGCTATACTCAAAAATTTGGAAATGCTGCATATGCAACTAAGGCACGAGTTCAACTACTTAGAGATTATGGAAATTGTTTAAGCCCATTTAATGCATATCTTACTAATTTAAATGTTGAAACACTTCACCTTAGAATGGAGAGACACAGTGAAAATGCACTTAAAATAGCTAACTTTTTAGAAAAACACGAAAATGTAGATTGGATTAACTATCCAGGACTTGAAGATAATAAGTATTATGAGAATGCCAAAAAGTATCTATCAAAAGGATGTAGTGGAGTTTTATCATTTGGAGTAAGAGGTGGATTAGAAAATGCCAAAAAATTTGTGGAAAAATTACAGATAGCATCTTTAGTTACACATGTTTCAGATGTAAGAACATGTGTTATACATCCAGCTTCAACTACTCATAGACAGTTAACAGAAGAACAATTAATTGCATCTGGAGTATTACCTTCACTAATAAGATTGTCCGTTGGAATAGAAAATGTAGAGGATTTAATAGCTGATTTAAATCAAGCTTTAAATTTCTAATAGTCTAAGAGAAAGAGAAGTGAAAAGATATGGCTTTAATACTACCAAAAGGATTACCTGTTATTAATAAATTATTGGATGAAGGAATAGATGTAGTTTACAAAGAAGATTTTAATAAAGAATTAAAATATGAAGAGAATATAGATACAAAGATAGCTATATTGAATCTAATGCCTATAAAGATGGATACAGAATTAGATTTACTTAGAAGAATAGATAAAACAGGATTTAATGTATCTGTGGAATTTATTAAAATCTCAACAAGAGAAAGTAAGAGAGTATGCAATGAGTATGTTAAGGATTTTTATAAAACATTTGATGAAGCCAAAGAAGAACACTTTGATGGTTTTATAATAACAGGAGCTCCAGTTGAACAAATGGAGTTTGAAGAAGTTGATTATTGGGATGAACTAGAAGAAATTATGGATTATTCTAAAAGAAAAACTAAATCTACATTATATATATGTTGGGCAGCTCAAGCAAGTCTTTACAAATACTACAATGTAAAAAAACTTCCATTAAGTCAAAAATGTTTTGGGGTATTTAAGCATAAAGTAGATAAAAATAGTAAAATAGTAGATGGATTTGAAAAAGAATTTTTTGCTCCACATTCAAGACACACTACTATAAATACTGAAGCTCTAAGAAATAATAAAGAATTGAGTATTGTAAGCCATTCTAAAGAAGCTGGTCCTTATATAATTACAAACTCAAGAGATGTATTTGTAATGGGGCATGGTGAATATGATAAGTACACTCTTGATAAGGAATATAAGAGGGATATAGACAAGGGAGATGAGATATCAATACCTCAAAACTATTATATGAATAATGACCCTTCACAAGAGCCAACTGTCAAATGGAAAAAACATTCTGAGTTATTGTTTAGAAATTGGATAAAAAACTATCTACTACAATAAATTTGAGATGCTATATAAAAATAATTAGATAAGATATAGAAAATGATAGGTATAGAGATAGTCTTAATGATTCTTTATACCTTATTATTTTTTAAAAAATTTGACATTATAATAGTAGTTTTATATAATAAAACTAAACCGACTGACGGTCTATTGAAAGGAGAAAACATATGAGAATTGTAAAAGACCCTGAAGAACGTAAAGCTGAAATATTAGATACAGCTGAAATGCTTTTTTGTACTAAAGGTTATTCGAAAACTACTATAAATGATATTTTAAATGAAATTGGAATTGCAAAGGGTACTTTTTATTACTACTTTAAATCCAAAGAAGAAGTAATGGATGCAATTATAACTAGAATTATAGATAATGATATAAATGTGGCAAAAAAAATTGCTTTAAATCCAGAAATTCCAGTGCTTGAAAAATTCTTTCAGATATTGATGTCTCAAAGACCTAGTGTTGGAAATAATAAAGAAAAAGTAATTGAACAATTCCATTTACCAAACAATGCAGAAATGCATCAAAAGACAATAGTTAAAACTATTCTAAACTTTACACCAATCTTAGCAGAGGTAGTAGAACAAGGAGTAAGAGAAGGAGTATTCAATACAAAGTATCCAAAAGAAACGATAGAGTTTTTGATTGCTTCTTCTGAGTGTATATTTGATGAATCAATGTTCAATTGGAATAAAGATGAAATGTTACAAAAAACAGAGGCTTTTGTTTATATTATGGAAACAACCTTAGGTGCAGATAAAGGTAGTTTTGATTTTGTACATGATATGATAATAAAGAATTAAATTTTTGCACTATTTATTATTATATTTTGATTTTTAGTCATACTATATTTGAGATAATTAGTTGTAATGGGATTAAAAAGTGGGAAATCGGTGTAAAATATATACATCGATTTTTCATTAAATTTTATTAAAAATATATTATATCAAATTAGATATCAATAAGAAATGATATTTATAACTGAAGTTACAATATTGTAATTGACAATAAATACTTAATACTATAATATTTAATACATTAAATATTATAGTATTAAGTATTTATTAGTGAGATACACTTAAGCCTAAGGTTAATATTCAGTAAAATAAAGCGTTTTTGTAGGGAGAGTTTGTATGGATGAGATAAGTTTTAAGAAAGAGTTATTGGAATTGACTAGAGATATAAATATTAAATTTGCAACTTTATTGAGCCAATTTTATCAACCACTTGGTATTACAGCAGTGCAAGCTTTGATTCTGTCAGAACTATGTGAACATGGAGAGAAAAAAATAAGTGATTTAGGAAAAAATTTAAATATGACAAACAGTAATGTATCAGTAATATGTCAGAGACTTGAAAAGAATGGTTTTTTAAATCGTATAAGAGATATGGAAGACCAAAGAATTGTAAAAGTAAGGCTTACAAATAAATCACTAGATATACAGGAGAGTATTTCAAGCAGTATCTTTGATGATTATTTTGAAAATATGACTAGTGAAAAATTGCAAGATATGGAAGATATAATAGAAGGTTTAGAGAAGTTAAATAAGCTTTTAACTTACATTGATTGCAAATAACATAAAAAATAATTTAAAGGAGAATAAAATTATGGATGAACATAAACCACAGAAAAGGTCTGGTCTCTATTATTATACAATAATAATAATAGTAGTAATGTTTTTAAATGCTTTAATATTTCCAAGTCTAATGGATAAAAAAATGGTTGAGATTGACTATGGAAAGTTTCTTACGATGTTGGATACAGGAAAAGTAAAATCTGTTGAGATAGAAAATAATAGAATAGCAATAAGTCCATCTAGTAGTAAAGATAAGAATATATACATAACTGGTAGAATGGATGACCCAGAATTGGTAGATAGATTGAAAAATGCGAAAGTAGAGTTTAATAAGGTTATTCCTAAGGAAAACTCACCACTTTTAAGTATTTTACTTACATGGATAATACCTATAGGTATTCTTATGCTATTTGGTAATTTAATGATGAAATCAATGCAAAAGCGAATGGGTGGCAACAGTATGCAGTTTGGAAAGAGCAATGCCAAAATGTATGTATCTGCTCAAAGTGGAAAAAGATTTAATGATGTTGCTGGTCAAGATGAGGCAAAAGAAGCTTTAAGTGAAATAGTAGATTTCTTACACAATCCAGAAAAATACAAGAAGATAGGAGCACAAATGCCTAAAGGTGCGCTTTTAGTAGGGCCTCCAGGTACAGGAAAAACACTTCTTGCAAAAGCTGTAGCAGGAGAAGCAGATGTTCCATTTTTCTCAATATCTGGTTCTGAATTTGTTGAGATGTTTGTAGGAATGGGAGCATCTAGAATTCGTGATTTATTTAAACAAGCAAAAGAAAAAGCTCCATGTATAGTCTTTATAGATGAGATTGATACTATTGGGAAAAAGCGTGATAATGGAAGTGGATTAGGTGGAAATGATGAACGTGAACAAACTTTGAATCAGTTGTTAAGTGAGATGGATGGTTTTGATGGTGGAATAGGTGTAGTAATACTTGCTGCTACAAATAGACCTGATAGTCTTGATAAAGCATTACTTCGTCCAGGAAGATTTGATAGACGTATACCAGTTGAACTTCCAGACCTTGGAGGACGTGAAGCTATATTAAAGGTGCATGCTCAAAATGTAAATGTAAGCTCAGATATAGATTATAATGCAGTTGCGAGGTCTACATCAGGTGCTTCAGGCGCAGAACTTGCAAATATTGTTAATGAAGCCGCACTTTTAGCTGTTAAATCAGGAAGAGATATAGTAGAACAACAGGATTTTGATGAATCTGTCGAAACTGTAATTGCTGGATATCAACGTAAAGGAGCTGTAATTTCAGATAAGGAAAAGAAAATTATAGCTTATCATGAAATAGGTCATGCACTTGTTGCTGCTATGCAAAAACATTCTGCTCCTGTCCATAAGATTACTATAATACCTAGAACTTCAGGTGCATTGGGTTATACTATGCAAGTTGCAGAAGATGAGAGTGTACTTATGTCTAAAGAAGAAGCAATTGATAAAATAACTACATTTACAGGAGGTCGTGCTGCTGAAGAGGTTATTTTTAATACTTGTACATCAGGAGCCTCAAATGATATAGAGCAAGCTACAAAAATTGCAAGAGCTATGGTTACTCGTCTTGGCATGAGTGAAGAGTTTGATATGGTTGCTCTAGAGACAATAAGTAATCAATATCTAGGAGGAGATACTTCTCTTGCTTGTTCTTCAGACACTGCTGCCAAAATTGATGAAGAAGTATTTAGAATAATAAAAACTTGCCATAAAAATGCAACTGAAATTTTAGAAAACAATATTGAAAAACTTCATGAACTTGCTGAATATTTATTAGAAAAAGAAACTATTACAGGTGATGAGTTTATGGAAATACTTAATTTACAATAAAATAATTATTTAATGATTTAGGATAAAATCCTTTTAGATTTACTAAAAAGTGGTATAGCATTTATAAATGTTATACCACTTTTTAATATGGAAAAATCTTATTTAATATAACTAGTTTTTATTTTATATTGTATAAGTTTTGAATAAGCTATCTTAATTTAGCAATATCTGTATTTGATAACTCCATTGTAAAATTCCAGTTACAGATATGATGTGTACAATTACATTTGGGCATATATTAGATTCTGTTTTTAATTTATGTAATAATTCTCTTAAAACTATATCTTTATTTTCTTCTGTACAGTTTGCACATAGGTAATCACCTTCTGGCAATATAGTTAATTCTTCTACAGAGGGATACTTTAAACAAATTGCAAACAGTCTAGATTTTTCTGGAGTTGTAATCATACCAGCCATATCTTCAAATAAAAATTGCGATTCTAATGATGTATCAAGTTGATTATAGAAATGTTCATGATAGTTCCATAAGTTTTTTAATGATGCATGTTCCATATTATTGGAAATAAGAATAACTCTTTTGGGAATATGCATTACAAAAAAATTATCTTTTTTAGTATCAATATTATTTAATTTGTTTTCATAATCTGTGTAAGCACGTTTAATTTTTTCTTTTGCATATTGGAGATAAGCTATTTTCTTATTTGCATTTTCTTCAGCTTGTTTCAGAGCTTCAATAACTTTGTGTAGGTTATCAAGTTGTAATATGTCTCCAATTTCTGTTAATGTAAAATCCATTGATTTAAGTAATGCTATAGTTTGTAATTTTACAAGTTCTTGTTCAGAATAATATCTATAACCAGATGATTCATCTCTGTAACAAGGTTTTACAATACCAATACGGTCATAGTGACGTAGTGCTTCACTAGTCATACCTACAATTTCTGCAGCTTGTTTAATCGAAAAGTAATTTTTCATTCATTCACCTCTTGACTTTTTTGTAACACAAAAGTTTATAATACATTATATCATCTGTTGACATAAGTCACAATGATATAAAAAAGAAAGATTAGAGAGGATAACAAGTTATGATAGAATTAAAAAAAGTAACGAAGAAATACAAAGAAGCAGTTATTTTAAGAGATTTTACATGTACAATTCAAGCAGATGGAATATATTGCTTGTTGGGAAGAAATGGTGCAGGAAAAACTACACTTTTAAAATCTATTGCAGGTTATCAGAATATTTCTAGTGGAAGTATTTATGTGAATGGAGGTTTTATTAGTACAGCAACAATGGATACTAGTGTCAGTTATATTGATAACTTTGCAAAACATTTTAATCTTCCTGTAAAAAAACTTATTAAAATTGCAGGAAAATTAAATCCTTCTTTTGACAATCAATTTGCCATTGAGATGATGGAACGCTTTGAATTGGATGGAAGTAAAAAGTTTAATAAACTCTCATTGGGAATGAAAACTATGGTTTCTACTATTATTTGTCTTTCAAGTAATAAACCAGTAATTCTTTTAGATGAACCAGTACTTGGTTTTGATGCAATTATGCGTGCAGAGTTTTACTCTTTATTAACAGAAAGTTTTTCTCGGAAACCAAGAATTATTATTGTTTCTACTCATATAATAGATGAAATTGCAAAAGTTATGCAAAAATTGATTATTATTGATAGAGGAGCATTATGCTTTTTTGATACATTACAAGTTATTAAGGATAAAGCATATAGTGTAAGTGGACCAAAACAAGAGGTAGAAGAAGCTACTAAAGATTTGAATATAATTGGAAATGAACAAGTTGGAGGTTTTTTGACAAGGCACATTTTTGACGTACCTATTAATTCTGAGAGTCTTAATATAGAAGAAATGTCTCTCCAAGATTTCTTTATTTATATGGTTGGAAGAAAGGAGGTAATTTAATATGAATCCAGTTTTAACAATTTTAAAACGTAATTTTTCGAGTAGCTTTATTGGATTTATTATTACAATTTTAGTAGTATTATTATCCAGTACATCTAGTGATGCAAAAATAGCCATAAGCCGTGGAAATTATACTTATCTTTATATATTAATAGTTCCATTTTTTATTGTATATTTTAATTTCAGCAAGCTGATATATTTAAATGCAACTAAAAAATATTACTTTTGGGGAAGTATGATAACATATATTATTACTGCTCTAGCAGTATCTCTCATAAATACTTTCATTCATCTTGTAATAGACCCGATTAATCAAACTCAAACAGTAATAAATTTATTAGAACTATGTGGTTGGTGGCAAAATGGACCATTTCTTGCTTTTTTCCAGCAATTTACCTTCCTATTGTTAGTATCTATATTTTTACATTTATTATTGTCTATGCAAACTTATTGGTATGGATGGATAACTGACATCGCTCTTATAGCTATCATATGTATATTTGTTCCTATACAGCATTTGCGTGGCATACTGGTAGAGTTTTTTAAGCTTATTATGTTCAATAGCAATCCACTGTTACATATTGGAATTTGTTCAATAGGTAGTTTCCTATTAGCATATCTTTGTTTGATTGTATTGAAGAAGAAAGCTATTTAACAAGGAGATTACAAATGAAAAAAAACTTTAAAAAATTATTTAGTCTTTTAAGTATATTAATTGTATTATCAAGCACTTTAGTGGGGTGTTCTTCTACAGATACTACTTATGAGAAAAAGCAATACTCTATGTTAGATATAGATAATATAGAAGTTGACATAAAAGATAGAAAAATTGAGGTTTTTCCATCTTCAGATAAAAAAATTCATATTTCTTATTATGACAATGAAAAAGAGTATTATATGATTGATTTATTCGAAAAAAATAGATTGTCAATTAAATATATTACTAATAAGGGTTGGAGTGATTATATAGGTGGAAAGACTTCAATAGAAAACAGAACAATAAAAATGTGGATACCCAATGAATCTTTAGAAAATCTAAACTTAAAAACATCTAATGGAGATATAGAAATATCACAATTATCATTTTTAAGTTCAGTAGATATAAAGGTTAGCAATGGAAATATTGAATTAAAAGAGCTTGATGCAAGAAACTCTATAGAACTTGAAACGAAAAATGGTAATATAGGTGGAACACTAATAGGTTCTTATGATGATTTTTTTATATCAAACTATATAAAAAAGGGAAAAAGTAATTTGCCTAATGATAAACATAATGGTTCAAAGAAACTTACAACTTATACAAATAATGGAGATATTCTTTTGGACTTTATTAACGATTAAAGCCAAACCTATTAAAATAAAACTGCAAATAAAGCAAAACACATACCATTCATTTGTAGTGTTTTGCTTTATTTTTTATGTATAAAATCCGAATCGTGTATATGAAATCTCTAAAGTTATTTGCTACTTGTATTTATTAAGTATTTTTATTATTTAGTTAATAGTACATATTTAAATCTTTACATAATCTTAATCATTAAAAATACATTTTAACTACAATTTTATGCCAAAATTGATAATATAATAATAATGAAAGGTGTAAGGAGGTTGTTTAATGGACAGACCAAACCCTGATATACTGTTAGAAAAAATTAAAAATGAAGAAAATAAATTGAATAGAGGTCAATTAAAAATATTTTTTGGCTATGCAGCAGGAGTAGGGAAGACTTATTCTATGTTGGAATCTGCACAAAATTTGAAAAAAGTAGGTGTAGATGTAGTAGTTGGATATATTGAACCACACACAAGACCAGAGACATTAGCTTTACTTGAGGGATTAGAAATTCTTCCTGTAAAGGAGATAGAATATAAATCTATAAAACTAAAAGAATTTGATTTAGATGCTGCTTTGGCAAGAAAGCCAGACGTTATATTGGTAGATGAGTTTGCACATTCTAATGTCACTGGGCTAAGACATACAAAAAGGTGGCAAGATATAGAAGAATTATTGTTAGCAGGTATAAATGTATATACCACTGTAAATGTTCAACACTTAGAAAGTCTAAATGACATTGTTGAAATAATTACAAATGTATCAGTTAAAGAAACTATACCAGATAAGTTTTTAGATACTAATACACAATTGGAACTTATTGATGTTGAACCTGATGTACTTCTTGAAAGATTCAGTGAAGGTAAAATATATAAGAAAGAACAAGCAATTAGAGCAAAAGATAATTTTTTTATAAAAGATAATTTAGTTGCCCTTAGAGAGATTGCCCTTAGAAAAACAGCAGAACGAGTAAATAAAGAAGTACAAATGACTAGATTATCAAAAGGTGATGTAAGCGTAATACCTACATCAGATACATTGCTTGCATGTATAAGCCCCTCTCCATCCTCTGCAAAAGTCATTAGAACTGCATCTAGAATATCAGACAGTACATTTGCAAAATGGATAGCTTTATATGTTGAAACTCCAAATACAGCAAGATTACCTTTACAAGAGCAAAAACAATTACAAAACAATTTAAAACTTGCCAAGAAATTAGGTGGTGAAATAATTGTTTTACATGGTGAAGATGTAATTGAACAGATACTTAGGATTGCAAAGCTTAGAAATGTAACAAAAATTGTAATAGGTAGAAATCATTCAAATAATAAAAAACTTAATAAGAAATTTAAAAAAGATATAGTTGACAAATTAATAGACGAAGTGGATTATATAGATATACATATAATACCTTATAAATTTGCTTCAGAAGTTAAATATAAACCTAAAAAAGATAAACTATCAATAAAATCAAAATTTAAAATTAGTAAGGTTGATTTTATCAAACTTATGATTGTTACTTTAATGATAAGTATCTTAGCATATGTAGTACAAAGTCTTGGATTTATAAGAGAAAATATACTGCTAATATATATGTTAGGAGTAGTTTTAGTTTCAATGTGGACTAAAGGATATAGCACAGGTATAGTGAGTTCTGTGTTAAATATAATCCTGCTAAATTATTTTTTTACAGCACCAATATATACATTATCAATAGCTGATTCAAACTATATAGTTACATTAGTTGTATTTTCGATAGTTGGTATAATAACTAGTACACTTACATCTAAGGTACAACATGAAGCAGAAACAGCTGCTAAAAGAGAAGAAAATACAAAAATGATATACCAAATAATAAAGGGATTTTTGAGGTTATCAAATAAAGATGATATAGTAAATAAGGGGATAGAGCTTTTATCTCTTAGTTTGAGTAGAGATGTAGTTTGTTATTTAAGTGTAGATAAGCATAAAAAATCAAAGTTATATAAAAAAAATGCTTCTAACAAAGATAAAAATGATTTAGATAGTGACGATGAAAAAGCTGTTGCAAGTTGGGTTTTATCCAATTCAACAGTGGCAGGTAGTGATACAGATACACTTCCAGGTTCAAAGGGGTATTATATACCAATAGTAGGTATGAATTTAACTTTAGGGGTTGTTGGGATATCATGTATTGATTCGAAATTAGATGCAGAAGACATAAATTTAATTGAAACAATAATAGCTCAAATGGCAATAGCTCTTGACAGAGAAATTCTATCAGAAGCAAAAGAAAATACCAATCTTGAAATAGAGAGAGAAAGATTAAGAAGTAATCTTCTAAGAGCAGTTTCCCATGACCTTAGAACTCCATTAGCAGGAATATCTGGAGCAGTAAGTACGATTATAAAAAATAAAGGTACTATAGGTCAAGATATAATAGATGAATTACTTAGTGGTGTATATGAAGATACTCAATGGTTAATTAGACTTGTTGAAAATTTACTTAGCATGACTAAAATAGATGAAGGAAAATTAGAAGTTAAAAAACATTCTGAACTTGTTGAAGAGGTTATCTCAGAAGCATTGCAAAAAATTAAAAAAAGAATTGAGAATGCAATTATAGATATTAATATACCAGAACAAATACTATTTGTTCCTATGGATGCAAAATTGGTAGAGCAAGTTTTAATTAATTTGATAGATAACTCTTTAAAATATTCAAAAGAAGATTGTAAGATAAATATAAATGTATATGAAGAAGAAGATTATGTTTGGTTTGAAGTATCTGACAATGGCCCTGGTATATCAAAAGAATTGAAAAAGCATGTTTTTGATAGATTTTTTACAGGAGAAGAAGGTTCTAAGGATTCTAGAAAAGGTGTTGGACTTGGATTATCAATTTGTAAATCAATAATTCAAGCTCATAAAGGTGAAATTATGGTAGAAAATAATAGAGATAAAGGTTCAACTTTTAAATTTAGTTTGCCTAAGGAAAATGAATAATGTCAAATTTTGAAATTTATTTTTGGAGGAAGAAATGAGTAAAAAACTTATATTATTAGTAGAGGATGATAAGACAATAAGAAAATTTATATCTACTGCGCTTTTGACACAAGATTACGATGTCAAGGAAGCTATAACTGGTAAAGAAGGAATATCGATTGCTGTTTCATATTCTCCAGATGTCGTTCTTTTGGATTTAGGGTTAGAAGATATGGATGGAATAGAGGTAATAAAAGCTATTAGACAATTTTCAAAGATACCAATAATTGTAGTTTCCGCAAGAGAACAAGATAGAGAAAAGGTAGAAGTATTTGATGCAGGAGCGGATGATTATTTAACAAAACCATTTTCGATAGTAGAATTATTGGCTAGAGTTAGAGTAGCACTTAGACATTCACAGATAGAGTTACAACAAAAAGAAGAAGTTAAATCTACTTTTGAAGTAGATAAATTATTGATTGATTTTGATAAAAGAAGAGTTATAGTTGATGATAATGAAGTCCATTTGACACCTATTGAATATAATATTCTTTCATTACTTGCAAAACATCATGGAAAAGTACTTACTCATAATTTTATAATAAAAGAGATATGGGGTAGTATTATTGGAAATGAAACTAAGTCTTTAAGGGTTTTTATGGCAACATTAAGGAGGAAAATAGAAAAGCAACCTGCTGACCCAAGGTATATAATTACAGAGGTTGGTGTAGGATATAGATTAAATGATGAATAGATGTTATGTATATTAATTATCAGATTGAATATTTAATGTATATTATAATTATATAATTTAGTTAAAAATAAGAATGAAGTGTATATGCTATTGTTAGTTTAGTATATGCATTTTATTTTTTATTTTTTAAGTATCAATAATTTTTTAGTATTAATAATACGAAATATGATTTAAAATAAATACATGGTATAATTTGTGGTAAAGATTTTAATTAAACAATAAAAATATTTAACCCTTGTCTTATAATAAATTTAACATAAATATTAAATAATAATTATTAAAATAGTGTAAAATAATTACAATAATCATTATAGAAAGTTTTTGAAATGTAAATTGAAGTTTAGGAGTAGATGTATGTATATACTGAATTTAAATACAAGAGAAATTATTGAAGATTTTAGTGAAAAATTTTATACAGCAGAAAATTCTTATCTTATATTAAGTGCTCCAAAAAATTTAAAATTGCTCAAAGAAATCTTGGATATAGATGAGATAACTTTTAATGATTGTCTTAAGTTTGATGAAATAACGAAACTTGATTTATTTGATAATTACGATTTTTTGAGTTTAAATACATTTGAATTAAGAGATGGAGAGGCTATTATAGAAGAAGTAAATATGTATTTATCAGATAATTTTATATTAGTTGTAGTAAATGAGGAACATTTTTTATTTGAATTTGTAAAAAGTATTATTTTTAAAAATTCTCAACTTGAAAAAAACCCAGTTATAAATCTATTTAAAATAAACTATTTAATTTTTAGAGAGGTTATAAAAAATGGTTTTGAGTCTTTGGAAAAAGTTGAAGAATTAATTCTTCAAATAGAAGATGAGATGATGGATAATATTCATAAAAATCATGTATCTAGAATAAGTGATGTAAGGGGTCTAACAAGGACTATAGTTAAGAATACGAGACCTCTTTTATATATTGGTGACAGAATAGTAAAAGAAAATATAAGGTATTTGAAGTATTCCAATGTAAAAAAATATAATCTTGAAAATTTTCAAGGTATAGATTTTGGAATTGATAAATTATATAATTTTGCATTATCAACACGAGAATTAGCTGATAAACTATTAGATATATACTCTTCTAGAGTAGGTGAAAGAACAAACCATCTAATTACAAAATTAACTTTACTAACAGCTATATCTGCACCACTTACAATTATAACTGGTATATATGGAATGAACTTTAGATACATGCCAGAATTAAATTGGGTCTATGGATATCCAGCAACTTTATTCTTTATGCTATGTATAATTTTTGTTGGAATTGTAATATTTAAAATAAAAAAACTATTGTAAAGAGCAGATGATTTTTAAATGATTTTGTAAAAATACAGCAATTAAGAAACTAATTTAAGAAAATGAAAAAATATTTTAAATTGAAAATATTTATAGAAAATATTGACAATTATATTTTCTTTGTTATAATTATTAAACAAGAAGAATAATAAATTATAAAAATGGAGGAGAATACTATGAAAGGAATATTAAAAGAACTAACAGCAAAACTTTATAGCTTTTATTACTTTATGTTCTGGGGCTTTTATTTTAGCGCTGGCTATTTCTTTTACAAAAATACATGCAATTCCTTTCTGGTGAGGCCTTGTTTTAATGATTTTGAGCATAAGTAAATTTTATAAAAATTGTTGTTTTGTATATTTATATAAGATTTAATGCTTAATAGATTATTTTAGAGAACTCATTAGTGAGTTCTCTTTTTTATTTTAAATATAAAACTATAATATTGGGAGGTAGTAAAAATGATAGTAGTATTAAAAATGGGAGCAGATAAAAGTGAAGTTAAGAAGTTAATAGAAGCTATTGGAAGAGAAGGAGTAGAAGTTAATCCTATAGATGGGACAGAACTAACTGTTTTAGGTTTAGTTGGAGACACTAGTAAAATAGATGCTAAAAGAATAGAGGCAAATAAAATAGTTGAAAAAGTTATGCATGTAGTAGAGCCTTTTAAAAAGGCAAACAGAAAGTTTCATCCAGAACCTTCTATAATAAATGTTAATGGGATGGAAATTGGTTCAAAAAAAATTGCTATGATAGCTGGACCTTGTTCTGTTGAAACAGAAGAACAAATAGTATCTATCGCTGAAGATGTAAAAAAATCAGGAGCAGGATTCTTAAGAGGAGGAGCATTCAAACCAAGAACATCACCATACGCTTTCCAGGGATTAAGATACGATGGATTAGATTTATTAAAGAAAGCAAAAGAAAAAACAGGGCTTCCTATAGTTACAGAAATAATGTCAACACAAGATATAGATATATTTGAAGAAAATGTAGATGTAATTCAAGTTGGAGCTAGAAACATGCAAAACTTCGATTTATTAAAAGAATTAGGAAAAACACATAAAACAATACTTTTAAAAAGAGGATTATCTGCTACAATTGAAGAGTGGTTAATGTCAGCTGAGTATATAATGGCTGGAGGAAATGAAAAGGTAGTACTTTGTGAAAGAGGTATAAGAACTTTCGAAACATATACTAGAAATACTTTGGATTTAAGTGCAATTTTAGCTGTAAAGAAGCTTAGTCATTTACCAGTAATAGTTGACCCAAGTCATGCAGCAGGAAAATCATGGATGGTAGACTCTCTATCTAAAGCAGCAATTGCAGTTGGAGCAGATGGGCTTATAATAGAAGTTCATAATGACCCAGCCCATGCACTTTGTGATGGCAAACAATCAATTAGACCAAATGAATATGATGAATTAATAAGTGAATTAAAGACTGTCGCATTAGCAGTTGGAAGAGAAATATAATCTATAAAAGGATGGTTAAGTGTGGAAGAAAAATTATTAGTAAATTTAAAAGAAAATAGCTATAACATATTTATTAAAAAAAACATATTAAAAGATATAGGTAAAGAAATAAAAAAAATATATTCTGGAAATAAGATTTTTATTGTAACTGATGAAAATATAGCGAAATTATATTTAAGTGAAGTAAAAAATAATTTAAATGAATCTGGATTTGAAACTAAAGCTATAATATTAAAAGCTGGTGAAGAAACAAAGTCATTTAATACTCTTCCTAAAATATATGATAGTTTACTCGACTTTAAGTTGACTAGAAAAGATTTGATTATTACTTTAGGAGGAGGGGTAATAGGAGATTTAGGTGGATTTGTAGCAGCAACTTTTCTAAGAGGTGTAAATTTCATTCAAATTCCAACATCTTTGTTAGCACAAGTTGATAGTTCTGTGGGTGGAAAAGTTGGAGTTGACCTTGAAAGAGGAAAAAATTTGGTAGGAAGCTTTTATCAACCTAAAGCTGTGTTTATCGACCCAAATGTACTGTTGTCACTTCCTGAAAAATTTTATAGAGATGGAATGGCTGAAGTTATAAAATATGGATGTATAAAAGACAAAACTTTTTTTGATAAGCTTTTAAGTTTAAAAAATAGGGAAGAAGTAATGCAACATATAGAATACATTATACACAAATGTTGCTTTATTAAAAAAACAGTGGTTGAAGCTGATGAAAGAGACTTCGGAGATAGAATGCTTCTAAATTTTGGGCATACATTAGGTCACGCTATTGAGACATATTACAATTTTTCTGGCTATACTCATGGAGAAGCTGTTGGCATAGGGATGTATAAGATAACTTTAGAAAGTGAAAAAAAAGGAATCACAAATGAGGGTACATCAGAGCTTATAAAATCAATTTTAATAAATTATGATTTGCCTTATGAAATTGAATTAAGAGATAATAAGTCTATAATAGATGCAATATCTCTTGATAAAAAGAATCTAGGTGATACATTAAAAATAATACTTTTAAAGAACATTGGAGAGAGTATTATATATAATACTACTTCTAAATTTTTTCAGGAGGTAAAATGATGGGAAGTTTAAAAATATATCCAAGTAGATTGTCTGGAGATGTAAAAATCCCACCATCCAAAAGTATGGCACATAGAGTAGTTATTTGTTCATCTTTAAGTGATGGAAAAAGTAGAATTTCTAATATAGATTTTTCTGATGATATTATAGCTACTATAAGAGCAATGACATCACTTGGAGCTATTATAGAAAAGAAGGAAGATATTTTAGAAATTACGGGTATTTTTTCTAAAGAAGCAGTTTTGAATAAAGAAAATCAATTAAATCAATCTAAATTGACAATAGATTGCAATGAATCAGGTTCTACTTTAAGATTTTTAGTACCTATATCACTAGCATTTGATGGAATAAAAAGATTTGTAGGTAGAGGGAATCTTGGGAAAAGACCACTTGATACTTATTATGAAATTTTTGATAGACAAAATATAGAATATAGCTATAAGGAAAATCAACTGGATTTAGTAATATCAGGAAAACTTAAACCAGATGAATTTAAAGTAAAAGGAAATATAAGTTCTCAGTTTATAACAGGTTTATTATTTATTTTACCAACATTAGACAATGATTCAAAAATAATAATTACAACTGAGCTAGAATCCAAAGGATACTTAGATTTAACTCTTTCAACTATGAGAGATTTTGGAATAGAGATTGTAAACAATAATTATAAAGAATTTATTATAAAAGGAAATCAAATGTATAAAGCTAGAGATTATAAAGTGGAAGGTGACTATTCTCAAGGTGCATTTTATTTATCAGCAGATGCTATTGGAGGAGAAATTAATATACTAGACCTTAAAGAAGATTCTCTTCAAGGTGATAGTGAAGTTATTGATATTTTATCTAGAATGGGTATGGATATTTTAAGAGAAGATGAAAAAATAAAAGGTATAGTTAATTGTTTAAATAGTACTCTAATAGATGCATCTCAGTGTCCAGATATAATACCAGTTTTGTCAGTAGTAGCAGCTTTAAGTAGAGGAAGAACTACAATAATAAATGCTGGAAGGCTTAGAATTAAAGAATGTGATAGACTTCATGCAATAAATGTTGAGTTGAGTAAACTTGGAGCAAATATAGAGGAAAAAGAAGATAGTTTAATAATTGATGGGGTAAGTAAGCTAAATGGTGGAGTAGAAGTATGGAGTCATAAAGACCATAGAATTGCAATGACACTTGCAATAGCTTCTTGTAGATGTGACAAACCGATAGTATTAAAAGATTTTGAGTGTGTATCTAAATCTTATCCACATTTTTTTAAAGATTTTGAGATGTTAGGAGGGCGAATTGATGAGTGGAATATGGGGAAATAATTTGAAAATCTCAATTTTTGGAGAATCTCATGGAAATGCTATAGGTATAAATATAGATGGTCTTCCTTCTGGAATTGAACTTGACTTTGATAAGATTGATAAAGAAATGAAGAGAAGGGCACCTGGAAAAAATTCTATATCTACCTCAAGAAATGAAAGTGATATACCAGAAATTCTAAGTGGATACTTTGATGGTAAAACTACAGGAACTCCACTATGTGCAATCATAAGAAATAGTGATACTCGTTCAAAGGATTATGGGGAACTTAAAAATTTAATGAGACCAGGACATGCAGATTATACAGGGCATGTAAGATATTCTGGATTTAATGACTACAGAGGCGGAGGTCACTTTTCAGGGAGGATAACAGCTCCATTAGTATTTTGTGGTGCTATATGTAAACAAATTCTATCACAAAAAGGAATAGAAATAGGAGCACATATAAAAAAAATTAAAGATATAGAAGATATTAGCTTTGATTATGCAGATATATCAAAACAACAATTAACAAATTTACAAACTTTAGAGTTACCTTTACTTGATTTATCAAAGGAAGACACTATGAGAGATACTATTATAGATGCAAAACATCAAGGAGATTCAGTTGGTGGAATAATTGAATGTGCAGTAGTGGGAATTAATGTAGGCATTGGGAATCCATTTTTTGATTCTGTTGAATCTACTCTATCACATTTATTGTTTTCTGTTCCATCTATAAAAGGTGTAGAGTTTGGTTTGGGTTTTGGACTTACAGATATGTATGGTTCTCAAAGTAATGATGAGATGTATTATGAAGGTAATCAAGTTAGGAGTAAAACAAATAATAATGGTGGAATTATTGGAGGTATTACAACTGGAATGCCAATAATTTTCAAAGTTGCAGTAAAACCAACACCATCGATTAGTGTTCAGCAGAACACAATTAATATAAAAGATAAAAAAGATGATATTTTATCTATTAAAGGTAGACATGACCCTTGTATAGTTCAAAGAGCAGTACCTGTAATAGAAGCAGTAACGGCTATTGGAATTTTTGATTTGGTGAAAGGACGATAATAATGGAGGATTTAACAAGATATAGAAATGAAATTGATGACATAGATAAAGAGCTTATTCAATTATTTGAAAAGAGAATGAATACAGTTCTTGAGATTGCTAAACATAAAATGAAAAATAACACTACTATATTTCAAAAAGATAGAGAAGAAAAGGTACTAAGTAAAGCTGTAGATAATTTGGATAATAAAGGGTATTCTCAAGAAACGATACAGTTTTTTAATTCTATAATGGAAATTAGTAGGGGATTACAAAAGAGAATAATGGATGACGATAAAGAAGAAAAATCTGAATGTAATCTAAATTCATCAAATGAGAAATTTGATTTGTCAAACATAAATAAATATAAAACTTTAAAATATGAAATTAATAAAAAAAATATCCTAGTAGGATTTCCTGGTATATCAGGCTCATTTACAGAAGAAGCCTTAAATAAATTCTTCAACAAAAAAATATCCAAAAAACAATTTAAAGAATTTGAAGATGTTTTCGTAGCACTTAAAAATAAAGAAATAGATTATGGAATAATACCTATAGAAAATTCATCTACAGGAGCCATTTCTGAAACTTATGACCTTTTAAGAAAATATGGTTTCTATATAGTTGGAGAAGAATGTATAAAAATAGACCAAAATTTAATTGGAATAAAAGGTACAAAACTTGAAGATATAAAAGAAATATACTCTCATCCACAAGGGATAGGGCAAAGTAGTGAGTTTTTAAAACAGAATAGTAATTGGAAGCTGATACCATTTAATAATACAGCAACAAGTGCTGAACTTGTAAAAAGACTTCAAGACAAAACAAAAGCGGCAATTGCAAGTAAAAAAGCTGCAAATATTTATGAACTAGAAATAATAAGCCCTTGTATAAATGATATTACGAATAATTACACTAGATTCGTGGTAATCAGCAATCAGATACACATTGATGAAGAATCAAATAAAATGAGCATAGTATTTTCTGTTGAACATGAAGCAGGAAAACTATATAAAGTACTTGGGTACTTTGCTGAAAATAATATAAATATGACAAAAATAGAATCAAGACCTATGAAGGATGCTTCATGGAGATATTTCTTTTATATAGATTTTGAATGCTCTCTTTATAATCCAAGAGTGTACAATTTATTAGAATTAATAGAACATAATACAGCATATTTTAAATTTATAGGTGTATATAAGAATAAAATTGAATAGGAAAATAGAATTCTTTATTTAATTTTAATTATTAGGAGGTGCAAAGATGAATTTTTTTGGTCTAGTAGGTGAAAAGCTTTCTCATAGTGTTTCACCTCATATCCATAAGAGAATATTTGAGATACTAAATATTGAAAGTGCATATAAAAACTTTGAAATATCAAAAGAAGATATATCCAAGTTAGAGAGTGCTATAAAATTATTAGGGATACAAGGAGTAAATGTCACTGTGCCATATAAGGAACGCATTATGAAATATTTAGATTTTATATCACCAGAAGCAAAACGAATAGGAGCAGTTAATACAATTTTACTTAAAGAAAATATATTATATGGTTATAATACAGATTACTTTGGGCTTGATAGTATGTTTAAAATGGCCAATATTAATGTTCAAGGAAAAGTCGCTGTTATATTAGGAACTGGTGGAGCATCTAAAGCTGCTCTTACATATCTCCTTGATTCTGGAGTAGATAAAGTTTATGTTTCAACTAGAAAAAAGGATAATAAAAAATTATTAAATGATAAAGCTATATTAATAGACTATGAAGAACTTCAATTTATAAAAGGAGATATAATGATAAATGCTACACCAGTAGGAATGTATCCTAATGTTGGAATATCACCAGTACCAAAATCAATTATACAAAATTTTGATACTTTAGTGGATTTAATTTATAATCCTGGAGAAACGGAGTTTTTGAGAATTGGTAATGATATGGGTAAGAAAACTTGTGATGGTTTATATATGTTGGTAGGTCAAGCAATAAAGTCTCAGGAAATTTGGCAGAATAGAAAAATAAATAATGATATTTTAGATGTTATATATAATGAATTAAAATTAGAGTTTTTGTAAGGGGGATTATTATGATAAATAAACCAAAAGAAAAATTAATATTAATAGGTATGCCAGGAAGTGGAAAAACTACAATTGGTAAACTTCTAGCTCAAGAATATAATTGTAGTTTCTGTGATATGGATGATTATATAAGTGAAATATCACAAAAAAGTATAGCAGAGTTGTTCTCAGAAGGAGAAGATGTTTTTAGAGGCTATGAAACTCAAGCATGCAAAGAACTTTCTATTAGTGATAAAACAGTGGTATCTACTGGTGGTGGTGTAATAAAAAAAGATGCCAATATGGAGATATTAAAAGAAACAGGTATAGTTATTTTTATTGATAGACCTGTACAAAAAATTTTAGAAGATATAAATATTAATTCAAGACCTTTATTAAAGAATGGCAAAGATAGATTGTACAATCTTTATGATGAGAGAATAAGTCTTTATAAAAAGTTTTCAGATATTGAGATTTTAAATGATAAGTCATTAAGTAATGCTATATATAATATTACGAATGCAATCAGTGATAATTTTAAATTTGAGTTTAAAGAAAAATAATCTAGGGGGAAATGAAGATAATGAATATTGTTATTGTGGGGCTAGGAGTTATAGGAGGTTCTTTTGCTAAAGCACTAAAAAAAGCAGGATATGAAAATGTATTTGGAGTGGATGTAGATTTAGAAACTTTAAAGAAAGCAGAAGAATCAAAAATCATAAAAAAAGGAAGTACTACAGGTAAAGAGCTATTTAAGGAAGCTGATTTAATTATATTATCTATATATCCTAGATTAATTGTGGATTTTTTAAATAATAATAAGCAATTCTTTAAAAAAGGAACTATAATCACTGATACTACAGGAATAAAAGAAGCACTTATCAATGATGTATTAAAAATAATTCCAGATGACATAGATTTTATATTTGGGCATCCCATGGCAGGAAGAGAAAAGAAGGGAATTGATTTTGCAAGTGAACAGGTTTTTAAAGAAGCAAATTATATAATTACTCCAACTGGTAGAAATAATATAAAAAATTTAGAATTGGTCGAGAATTTAATTTTGGAGATAGGATTTAAAAGAGTAAAAAAATTGACTTCACAGAAACATGATGAGATTATAGCTTTTACATCTCAACTTCCTCATGTTATGGCAGTTGCTCTTATAAATAGTGATGAAGAAGATAGAGATACAGGTAAATTTATTGGAGACAGTTATAGAGACTTAACTAGAATTGCAAATATGAATGAAGATTTATGGAGTGAACTTTTTTTAGGAAATAGAGATAATTTACTAAAATCTATAGAAAATTTTGAGTCAGAAGTAAATTTGATAAAAGATGCTATTTTTAATAATGATAAAAATAAATTAATAGAATATTTTAAAAAATCTTCAACAAGAAGAGAAAGTCTAGAAAAATAAAGATTGTTATTTAAGCTATATGTCGATGGGTATAAATATAGGCGATAGCATATTTAATTGTATTAGTATCTATGGATTTAATATAATTAAATATGTTATTGATGTATTTGTACCCTTAAATATTGTTACTTTATAAATAATATTTTAAAAACTAGTTTTTGTTAACAAATTATAAAACTTAATTGTAAAAAAGAGTTATTAATAGTAAAATAAAATGAATCAATTAAATTATAGTTGTTAAAGAGGGAGAGGTGTATCTACTTGAAAAATAGTAGGCCAATATTGAAAAATATGTTAATCGCATTTATAGTGCTATTCTTTTTTAGTATATTTGCTTTTTTTTATGTGAGTAATATGGATAGTGCACTAGAATATGAAACACAAAAATATCTGTCTGAAATTAGTACAGAAAGTAAAATCGCAATAAATAGTAAATTGACAAGTAATTTAGATAAATTAGAGAGCATTTCTAAACTTTTAGAGACAGAGGATAGCTTTAATTTAGAAAAAACTTTAAAAATTCTAAAATCTTATAACAAAGACAGTAATTATAATAATATTGGTCTAATTTTACCAAACGGGAAAGGTTATGCTGAAACAATTTTTGGAACAGATTTTTCAGATAGAGATTATTTTAAACTTGCAGTTAAAGGTAAATCTAATATATCAAAACCATTAATAGATAAAACTACTGGAAAACTTACTGAAACATATGCTGTACCCTTATATAATAAAGGAAAAATTGTTGCTGTGATTGCAGCTGATTATGATGTTGAGTTTATATCTGAATTCTTATCAATTTCTACATTTAATGGGGAAGGTTTTTCACTTATATGTGATAGTGATGGTAATATAATTATTCCATCGTATCATAAAAATTTAAACTCAGATATTACAAACCTATCTCAAATTAACTTTGAAAAAAGGTTTACTTTTAAAAATATGAAAAAGTCAGACCAAGGTGTAGTGCAAGTTGAAGAATCAGATAAAAAGTTTTACATGGCATACACATCTTTAGGAATTAATGATTGGTTTATAGCATCCTTTGTTCCAAAGATGGTTGTATCTAAAAAGCTGAATGATTTGATGATAGTTACAATTATTGGGTGGATTATACTTTCATTTTTATTTTTAGGTATTATAATGTACATATTATATTCAAAGACAAAAAGCCAAAAAACTATAGAAAAGATAGCATATACAGATTTTGTAACTGGTTATTCAAATTGGAGAAAATTTGAATTGGATGTTATAAATTTATTGAAAAAATCTTCACAAAATAATAAATATGCAATGGTTATATTTGATATAGATAAATTTAAAGCGATTAATGATATATATGGTCATAAAAAGGGAAATTTAATTTTAAAAAATATAGCTAGTACTTTAGATGAACTAACCAATAATAATGAAACTTTTGCTCGTGTAAGTGCTGATAACTTTAATATATTATTAACATATGATGAAAAAGAAGATATAGTAAATATCATCAAAAAGATTATGGCAAATAATGAACTTGTAAACTTATCTTTTGGAATTTATGAAATTAAAGATAAAACTCTAACTGCAAGTGTATATAGTGATAGAGCTTCACTTGCAAAATCTTCAATAAAAAATAATAGTGATGTGAACTTTGCTTTTTTTAATGATAAATTAAGAGATAAACTATTACTTGAAGATAAGATAGAAAAAGAAATGGAATATGCACTTGAAAATGGTCAATTTGTAATGTATTTACAACCAAAATATAATATTAGATTAGATAAATTTTGTGGAAGTGAAGCCTTAGTAAGATGGCAATATACAGAAAATGAAGTAATATATCCAGGAGATTTCATCCCTATATTTGAAAAAAATGGATTTATTAGAAAAATCGATATGTATATATTAGAACAAGCTTGTAAAGAAATTAGGTTTTTATTTGATAAAGGTATTTCACCATTGCCCATATCTGTAAATTTCTCAAGAGTTGATTTTTTAAAAAAAGATTTTATTTCAAAGATAGTAGATGTATGTGATAAATATAAAATACCATATAGTTTAATAGAAATTGAAATTACTGAATCTAGTATGTTTGGAGATACTGATATTCTATTTGATGTAAGTAGGAATTTACAAGATATTGGTTTTATAATTTCAATGGATGACTTTGGTTCAGGATATTCCTCTGTAAATATGCTTAAAAATATACCATTAAATGTAATAAAATTAGATAGAGGATTTTTTATAGATGATAAAGATGTTGATAAGAGTCAAATTGTTATAAAAAGCATAGTTTCTCTCATCAAACAATTAGGAATAAGTGTCGTTGCAGAAGGAATAGAAACTAAAAGTCAAATAAAAATGTTAAAAGAAGCAAATTGTGATATTGTTCAAGGGTATTATTTTTCAAAACCATTACCAGTTAAAGAATTTGAAAAATTAGTCTATAAAATATAGTCAATAAATCTTAAATGGGAGGTGGTAAATAAATGATAAGAGCAAAATCTTTAAAGAGCATATTGAGTATTGTTTTAATATTTTTATTTACAATAATTTCATTTTCTGACTTTGCATTTAAAACGAATGTTCAAGAAGAAGAAAATAATAAAGTTAATTTAAAAGAGATATCTCTTCAAAGTTCTAATGCAATAAAAATAAAATTGGATAGTTCTTTATCATTCATTAAAAGTGTATCAAATATGGTTTCATACTTTGATACTATAGATAATCAAGAAATAATTCCATTGTTATCTAGAATATCAAAGGAATCTGACTTTCAAAGAATATCTATTGTATCTCCTAAGGGGATAAGTCATACTAGTGATGGAAAAACTATTGATGTATCAAATTATGAATATTTTAAGAAAGCAATTAGAGGAGAAAGTAATATATCTGAAATTTTAAAATCTCCAGTTGATGGGAAAGATACTTTTGTTATAGCTACACCTGTGCTTAAAAACAATAAAGTAGTTGGTATTTTGTATGGTTCTTACTACAATGATAAACTAGCTGAACTTATAGATATAACGAGTTTTAATAGTGATGGATATATACATATATTTGAATCTAGTGGACGATTTGTTTTAAAATCTTTACATACAAATAATCTTATTAAATCTAGTAGTAATATATATGATATATTTAAAAATGCCTCTTTTGATGAAGGTTATAGCTATAAAAAAATATACGAGGACACAAAGAATAACAAAAGTGGTTTTACATCATATGAATATAAAGGAGAGAATAGGTATGCCACTTATACACCAATTGGTGTAAATGATTGGTATGTGCTTTCTGTTATACCACAATATACTGTAAGAAAAAATATTGATAAAATAAATCAATTAGCATTTTCTCTAATTTTTAAAGTATTCTTATTATTTATTATACTTATAATATACATCTTTTATAAAAATAATAAATCTCAAAGACATATATTAAAAACAAACAAAGAAATATCATCTATTACAAATAGCATTCCTGGAGGAGTACAAAAATGTACGATTGGAGAAAGGTATGAATTTAATTTTTTAAGTGATGGATTTATAGATTTGTTTGGTTATACAAGAGAAGAAATAGAAACCATATTTAATAATGACTTTTATAATCTAATACATAAAGACGATGTAAAAAGAATAAAAGAGGAGATTTCTGAACAGCTTCACAAAAACAAAACTATTGAGCTAGAATACAGAGTTATAACAAAAAATTGTGATGTAGTGTGGGTTTTAAATAAAGGAGAAATTATAACAGAACCTGACGGTAAAGAGTATCTTTGTTGTGTAACAGTAGACATTACAAAAACGAAACAATTAGAAAAAGAAATGGAACAAAAAAATCTAGAACTTGAAATGGTATCAGAAAATATTTTAGGTGGCATACTTATAACAGACTTTAATGAAGATTTTACTATACAATACACTAATGCTGGTTATCTTTCAATGATTGGATATACTCGCAAACAACTAGAAGAAGAACTTCAATACAAGGCATGTACTCTCGTTTTTTACGATGATAGAAAAAAGACTCTTAAAAGTATAAAGCATCAGTTAGATAAAAAAGGTATAGCTGAATATGAACATAGAATAATAAGACGAGATGGTAATATTATCTGGGTTTCTGTAAAAGGAAGACTAATTGTTGATAGCGATGGAAGTAAAAAAGGTATTTGGATTCTGACTGATATAACTGATTTGAAAAATGTAGAGCAAAAACTTAAAATCAATGAAGAAAGAGTTAGAATTGCATTAAGACAAACATCAAACACTATATTTGAATATGATATAGAAACAAAATCACTTTTAAATACTAATAAAGAACTTGATAAGTACAACATTCCTAATATTACTGAAAATGTTCCATATTCTTTAGTAGAATCAGGAATAATTCATAAAGATTTTAGTGATGATTTTATAAATATGTACGAGAAAATAATGAATGGAGCAAAGATAGCAAATTGTATAATTAAGATAAAACTTCCAGATAAAAGTTACGTATGGAATAAGGTTACTTTGACCACAGTTTTTGATGAAGATGGGAAACCTGTAAGAGCAATTGGTATACAGGAAGATATAAGCGAACAAAAAGAGGCAGAAATAAGATATAATCAAGAAGGCAAATATCATTCAGCTATATTATCGGAAGCAATGATAACTTATGAGATAAATGTATCAAAAGATACTTTTATAAGAGGAAATGAAAATTGGTATAAAGAATTCGGAATTAAGCCTAACAATAACTACTCAGAGATGGTAAAAAATATAGCAAAGAATATTATCTATAAAGATGATAAAGATGTATTTTTAAATACATTTTTGTGTAAGAATTTGTTAACTGCACATAAGAATAATATAAGTGAAATAAAATTAGAATATCGAAGAATGAATCAAGAAAATAAAATGATTTGGGTTATTTGCACGATGCACCTGATAAAAGACTCTATTACGAATGATATAAAAGCTCTTGCTTATGTTAAAGATATTGATAAACAGAAGAATGAAGAAATTAGATTAAAAATAAAAGCAGAAAGGGATACCCTTACAGGATTATATAATAAAGGGACTACTGAAAAACTAATTAATGATTTCTTAGGTTCTGAAGAGTCAAGCTTAGGAATACATGCATTTTTAATTGTTGATATAGATAATTTTAAATCTGTAAATGATAATTTAGGACATGTATTTGGAGATAAAGTATTATTTGAGGTTTCTAAACATCTAAAACCTATATTTAGAAAAGATGATATAGTGGGTCGTATTGGTGGAGATGAATTTATAGTATTCTTAAAGAATATTCAATCTTTTGGTAATGCTAAAAAGAAAGCTGAAAAAATATGCGATATATTTAGAAACTCTTATACTGAAAACAAAAAGACATATAAAATATCAGGTACAGTTGGAATTTCATTTGTTCCAGAACATGGAACTATATTTGAAGACCTTTATCAAAAAGCAGATATAGCACTTTATTATGCAAAAAGTAAAGGTAAAGATAAATATGCACTTTACAATGATTATGTCTATCAAAATGAAGTTGGTAATATAGATTACGAGAGTATAGAAAAAGTAAATAAATATGAAAAATCTAAACCTGTACTTAAGGAAGTCCTTGATTCCATTGATAATTATATATATATAGTAAATCCAAATACTTATGAACTTCTCTTTATCAATAATAAGGTATCAAGTCTAGATTTAGAAATAAAACTAGGTGAGACTTGTTATAAATCATTATTAAAATCTAATAAACCTTGTGATAATTGTCCTCTTAATGGATTGGAAGAAAATAAACACTCGAAATTCAATATGGAGACAAATACATTTGGTACAAATGTAAGTATAGCAAGTTGGATTAATTGGATAGACGGAGAATATAACTGTCTCATAGAGTGTATAGATATTTCTTTGTACAAAAATAAATAAAAAGGATTATGAGAATATGTTAAATAGTGTTAGTTTAATATTGGGCATAGTATTTGCAATTTACTATTTTTATCTTAAAATAGTTTTTGGAGGTATTTCATTTAGTGAAATTTTCTTAGTTGTAGGAATCCTATTAATTGTTTATCAAATATTTAAGAATAAAATTAAAGAAAAGAAGGTTTTTTATAAATTGCTAAAGATAATAATTAGTGTTTTTCTAATAGTGTTCATAGTTACTGAAAGTTTGATTATTTTTTACCCCAAAAACAACTTTGAAGTAAAGAGTGATTATCTATTGATTTTAGGAGCTTCTGTAAAGAAGAATACACCAAGTACAACCTTAAAGGGAAGATTAAACACAGCCTTAAAATATTTAAAGGTTAATGATGATTGTTATGTGGTTGTATCAGGTGGTAAAGGAAATGGAGAAAATATAACTGAGGCAAAAGCTATGAAAGATTATCTTATAAAAAATGGTATAAATAAAAATAGAATAATAGAGGAAGATAAATCTACTAATACTTACGAAAATTTTAAGTATTCAAAGTTAAAGATAGAAGAACATAGCAAAGGAAAATTAAAAGACTTAAAAATAAAAATAGTAACAACAGATTTTCATGTTCTTAGAAGTAAAATATTGGCATATAGAAATGGATATAAAAACACCTCTTTTTATGCTAGTAAATCAAAACTTTCATTTATACCTACTTATTATACAAGAGAATTTTTTGCACTATGGAAAACAATTGTTTTTGATATATAATAAATTAAGAAGACTGGATATAAATTATAAACCTATATCCAGTCTTTTTTTATATGATAAACCAAAAGTTATAAAATTATCTTTTCTTTTAATTCTAATCCATTTCTCATCTTTACAAATCTCCTTGGCATTTTATATTAATATCATGAACGTAAATAAAATATTCATAATATTAATACAAATCAATATAAAAATAGTTTCAAGATTGTACTAATTTTTATAAATATAGATAGAGTTTTAAAAAGACTTTTTAGTTTACATAATAAAAATAAAGTTAACTAAAATTCTTAATTTTAGCTTGAGGCGTATAATTAGACGTTTAAATAAATTCTAAGCTTATTTTATCCTCAAAGGTATAAAACATCAATAAAAAATATATAAGCTACTTAAAAACTAAAATAATAAGTCGTTATTTTAGGCAAGATTACGAAAATAATTATAATAAAAAATACGAAATAATCAAAGTCAGTAAATGTTATAAAATTCAACTAGATTTCAACGTGTATTTTGAAGTTACTTTTAATTTGCTATTATTATTAAGTGAATAAAATACTGAGAATTTTATGATTAAAATAGAACATAAATAAAAAATGAGATGTATATAGTTTAATCCGAAAAATATCTTAAGTGATTAAATTTGATTTTTTTAAAATAGTTTGTTTGATAGTTTAGAATATAAAAGCATGGTTTTTAATTTATTTAAAACTAAAAAAAGAGAAAAAATAATAAAAAAATTACTGACATTTTACTGACAAAATACAAATTTATCTTGTTATATATATTGAAAATACTGGATTAATAAAAAATGGCATAAAATAGTATATTTTATGCCATTTTTTATTTGTATGATAGTTTTTAAAAATTATAATCTAAATAGTTTATCTACCACAAAAAATACGCTATCAAATAGATTGGGGATTATGGAAAGAAAAAAAGAATATTATAGAAAAAAAGCATGCTTATTGAATGAAAATGTCACATAAAAGTATTTAAAAGAATAATATATTATGAACACAAAATTTTATAATTTTAAAGGAGTGATAATATGGCAACAGTGTCAGGCCAAATAATTTTTGATAGAGATAGAAGTGCTACTATCAACACTGGAGACACAGGAATAGCCAATGTACCAGTTGTGTTACAAAATATAACAACTGGAGCTAGACTTGTAGTTCTTACAAATGCTACAGGGAATTATGTGTTTACTAATGTTCCAAATGGTAACTATAGGATTGTGGAGGCTTTTGGAACTCCAGGAGGAATACCGACACCAGGAAATTTTGCAACAGCAGTAATAGGTCCAGTTCCAATTGCCCAAGCACCTCCTATTACTTTTGTAACAAATCCACCTACAGGTTCAACAAACTTAGATTCTACAACACCTAATACATTACTAATAACAGTGACAGGTTCTGATATAACAAATCAAAATATATTAAATGGACCTGTAATTTATACACCTATACAAAATATATTGGACCCTTGTGTATCTGTATCTGATATAAATCTTATTACAGATGCGGATAATGGTACATTTGGTTTTTTCCAACCAGGCACACCAAGTAATACAGCTCCTGCAATAGAACCTTACCCAGGTGTAACTCCAGATTTTACGTATGTGGTACCAGACCCGACTAAGTTTACACCGATAGATGGAGAATACACAGTACAAAACATTATGACAAATGCGATGAGTAACGTTATAGGAGCTTGGTGGCGTATTGCTGACCATACTACAGGAAATGAAACAGGTAGAATGATGGTAGTAAATGGTTTTGATCCAGGCGCTGTATTTTTTAGATCAACAGTATCTGTTACACCTAATACTAATTTCCTATTTAGTACATGGATTTTAAATCTTTTTAAGGTAACAGGATATCCACCACCACAATTAGGCGTAAGAATACTTGACCAAAATAATAATATATTGTATCAGGCAACATTAGGAACTCAAATTCCAGTTAATACAAACGCACCAGAATGGAAAGAAGTAGGTACTATCATTAATTCTCAAAATAATAATCAACTTACAGTAGAATTTTTTAGTGAAGGAGAAGGTGCTGTCGGAAATGATTATGCTATAGATGATGTTTCTTTAAGAAAAATTGAAATACCAACATTTACTCCAATAAAAACAAGCAATACAATGGCTGCAAATGTAGGAGATATAGTCACATACACAGTTAGACTAGATAATACTTGTAGTAGTCCTTTAACTAATGTATTTTTTAGAGATATCGTTCCAAATGGTTTGTTATTTATACCTGGAAGTGTAACGGTTAATGGTGCATCTATATCAGGAGTAGACCCTAATATAGGTTTTACATTGCCAAATGTTGGAGGAGGGACAAGTGTTGAAGTAACCTTTGATGTAAGAGTAGAAGGTATTCCTAATCCAAATCCAATTAATAATATAGCAACTATAGATTACTCTTATACACCTGTAGAGGGAGGAATACCAAATGATTTTTCAGTAGATTCTAATCCAGTTCCACTTTTGGTAATAACAGCAGATATTGAAGTTACAAAGATGTCTGAGCCTGATGTTGTGAATCCAGGGGAAGAACTGATGTATACTATAAAAGTTATAAATAATGGACCATATCCATCTGAAAATGTAATCTTAACAGATAATATACCTGCTTCCATCTTGAATCCAGAGTATTCATCAAATGGAGGAATAACTTTCCAACCATGGACTGGAAGTCTTAATATAGGTACTTTAGGAGTAGGAGAAGTAAGAGTTATTATAATTAGAGGGGTTGTAAATCCATCAGCAATAGGTACTATAAGAAATACAGCTGTGGTATCTTCATCTACAGCAGACCCAAACCCTAGAAATAATACGTCTACAATAGATACAGAAGTAAGTCTGTTAGCAGACCTTTTGATAGTTAAGACATCAGAACCTAACTCAGCAGTTCCAGGTACTTTATTAAAATATACTATTGAAGTAGTAAATTTAGGGCCATCAAATGCTGAAAATGTAGTACTAAATGATGATATACCAGATTCTGTTTTGAATCCAGAGTATTCAACAAATGGTGGGGTAACTTTCCAACCATGGACTGGAAGTCTTGGTATAGGAACTTTAGGTGCTGGAGCTTCAGTAACAATTTTAATACAAGGAATAGTCAGTTTAAACGCTACAGGAGATATAGTAAATACAGCAACAGTCGTTTCATCTACACCTGACCCAGATTTAAGTAATAATATATCAACTACTATTACACCAGTTAATCCACAAGCAGGTATTTCTATTATAAAAGTAACTGATGAGGATGTAGCTGTTCCTGGAGAAGAACTTGTATATACAATTGGAATTTTTAATGAAGGACCATCCAATGCTACGAATGTAGTTTTAACAGATAATATACCTGCTGCTATTTTAAATCCAGAATACTCAATAGATAATGGAGTAACTTTCCAACCATGGACTGGAAGCCTTGATATAGGTACAGTGGCACCAGGGCAATTAATAAGAATTATTATAAAGGGATTAGTAAGTTCAACAGCCACAGGATATATTACAAATACAGCAGAAGTAAGTGCAAATGTACCAGAACCAGTTGTAGATTCATCAACAGTGACAACTCCTATTATTGCATCAGCAGATATAGGTGTAATAAAGACTAACAATATGGATGCAGCAGTTCCAGGAGAAACTTTTAGCTATACTATAGTAATTACAAATTCAGGACCATCAGCTGCACAGAATGTTATTTTAACAGATAATGTACCAAGCTCTATTCTAAATCCCGAGTATTCAGTAAATGGAGGCGTAACTTTCCAACCATGGACTGGAAGTCTTAATATAGGAACTTTAAATTCTGGAGAGATAAGAAGTATTATAATAGAAGGGATAGTAAGTCAAACAGCAGTAGGTATGATTATAAATACTGCAACTGTAAGTTCACCTACACCTGATCCAAATTTAGACAATAATACTTCGACAGCAGAAATAGAAGTAAGTTCATCAGCAGATATTTCTGTAATAAAAGAGAATGAACCAATTGCTGTACCAGGAGAAACATTCATTTATGTTGTTGAGGTTTCAAATGCAGGACCATCAGCTGCACAAAATGTTATTTTAACAGACAATATACCGACTTCTATTTTAAATCCAGAATACTCAATAGACAACGGAGTGACTTTCCATCCATGGACTGGAAGACTTAATATAGGTACTCTAAATGCTGGAGAAATAAGAAATATTATAATAATGGGAACAGTAAGCCAAACAGCAGTAGGTATTATTGTAAATACTGCAACTGTAAGTTCAACTACGTATGACCCAAATCTAAATAACAATACTTCAACATCAGAAGCAGAAGTAAGCTTATCAGCAGATGTTTCCGTAATAAAATTAGTAAATAAAAAAGAAGTTTGTGTAGGAGAACGATTAGAATTTTTAATAAAAGTATCAAATGCAGGCCCAGCAGATGCTCAAAATGTTATTTTAATAGACCATGTGTCAAATAAACTTGGTAGGGCAGAATTTTCATTGGATAGAGGTATAAGTTTTAAACCATGGACTGGAAGTCTTGATATAGGTACATTACCAGCAGGGTCTTTAAGAGTTATTCTATTGAGAGGATTTGTAAAACCAACATGTAATGACAAACTAATAAATACTGCAAAAGTAACTTCAACAACACCAGATTCAAATCCCAACAATAATATATCAAGAGTGAAAGTGAAAATTGAACAGTGTTGTTGTGATGACTCATGTTGTAAAGATTGTTGTTGTGACGACCCTTGTTGTAATTGTTGTAAAGATTGTTGTTGTGGCAATCCTTGTTGTAATTGTTGTAAAGACTGTTGTTGTGATAAACATAGTTGCAATTGCTGTAATGATTGTTGTTGCAATGAGCACAGTTGCAATTGTCACAATGATTGTTCTAAAAATAAGTCTAAATATTAATTTGCCACAATAATTTTATCCTAAATAAGATAAAAAGTAGATTTACAGTGTATGAAGAAAATATTTTATAGTAATTAAAAAATATTAACCTTTTTATATTTGATAAGGACTAACTTCGCAGTGCTATTGCCTAAAGCGAAGTGGTCCTTATATAGTTTTGTTTTTTTAATAAAAATTATTCATATCTTTTACTTATCTAAATTTATATAGCCAAAAATAATTTAAGATTTATCACCTCAGGCTATTTTTATATTCATAAAGGTACACTTCTTTAAGTACATAGGTAAACTTTACTGCATTTTAAGAATAAAAGAATTTTATTCCTATTGTTGAGGATGAGAATACTATTTTTTTATATTGGAATAATAAGAGTAAATCTATAATACAGAAAAGAGGTATTTCTAGTATGCATGAAAATAAAAAGAATCTATTAGATGGAAGCTTAGCTCAATATAATGATACAGCTGTTCCAAAAATACCAGTATTCGCTGGTAGTGATATAACTTCAGAAGTTTATTATTTTAAACCTAATCAAGTTCTTAATGCTCATAGACATCCTAATGGTGAGCAAATATTTGTGTTTCTAAAGGGCGAAGGTAAAATGAAGCTTGGTGAACATGAATGTGATGTAAAAGATGGTGATACTGTCTTTGTACCAACAGGAGAATGGCATGAGATTACTAATGGAAGCAAAGAAGAAATGGTAGCTGTTCAAATCACAAAAATCAATGCTGGAGCAGAATATAGAGGATAGATATATAAGTACAATTAGTATTTTAATTTCTATTTTATTATATAAACTTTAATCTCAAACTGTAAAAAGAGGCTATCTCAAAATAGAGATAAGCCTCTTTTTCATTGTTGAAATGATGAACATATATTCTTTATTTTATATTTTTTATAGCATTCTCAGCAAACTCAGTATTTACAATATCTTTATAAGGTGCTTCTTTGTCTAATTCTTTGGCCTCTTTCATAACAGACATTAATTTGTTCAATCCTTCTTCTTTTAATACAGGATTTTGAGACCATGCATCTATTGATTTGTATCTATCTACAACTGTTGTTAAGTCTTCTAAAGATATATCTTCAAAGAAAGGTTGCATAGCTTTAGCTATATCCTTACTAGGTGCTTGTTGAACCCATAGTTGACCTTTATAGACAGCATTTGTAAATCTTTGAATTAAATCTTTATTATTTTTCATATATGATTTAGTAGTGGAATAAGCTGTAAATGGTATTTCTCCAGAATCTTTTCCTATAGATGTAACTATATATCCACTACCTTCTTTTTCCATAGCTGTTGCTGTAGGTTCAAAAGCTGTTGTAAAGTCTCCTTCTCCACCTGCAAAAGCTCCTGCCATTACACCAAATTGGTAATCAGTCTAATTATAACACTAAAATATGTATTTAATTTTTTGATTAATTTCTTGAGATATTGGGGTAGAGTGTTAAAGAAAAATCATCAGACTTCTGACTAGCTTCTTTTTTATATACAGCATAATTAATTACAGTTTTAAGTAGTATGTTTTTTAAATAGGGTTCTTTCTCTTCTGTATATTCACTTAGAATTCTTTCAAGTTGAGGAATAACTTGCGCTTCAACTATTTTTCTTTCTTTTTCAATTTCAATATTTATATTTGTTTTATTTATAGCTTTTCTTATATCTTCTATACGAGATGTAAGTATATTTGAACGTTCTAGAAATGTATCACTGTCATAAATCCCTTGTTCTAAAAAATCATGTAGTCGCTCTTTTTGTTTTTCTAGATTATTAAATTCTTTATTTAAACTTGCTAAAGTATTTTCTAAATTATCCTTAATTTTAAAACTATCTTTTTCTTCTTTTAAAGATAGTTTATAATCTATTACCCATTTGTTTAAAACTGATAAAATTTTATTTTCTAATATGTATAATTTTGTAGCTTTATTTTTACAATTAGTACAAACCATATATTTCTCATGACCACTTGATGTAGTATTGGATTTAGCTACTAAAGTATGATTACAGTATCCACATTTTACAATCCCAGCTAGTGGATTAGTTATTTTATTGTTTGATGTGGGAGAGTTACTACGTTTTTTTCTTATGTTCTGTGCTTCATTCCATATATCTTCGCTTATTATTGGTTCATGTTTTCCTTTTACTTCAATCTGTTCTTCAATTCCTCTTGTTCTACTAGAATTTCTTTTTCTCTCAACTTTATTCCATACTATATAACCACAATACACTTTATTTTTTATAATATCTCTAACTCCTTTTTCATACCAAGTCCTACCTGTTGTAGTTTTATAACCAAGTTCATTTAGATAACTAGATATTTTACATGCGCCACCTCCCTTTAAATACATATCAAAGATTATTTTAACAACAGTTGCTTTCTCTTCATTTATTATAAGTATTCTTTCTTTATTATTTAAATATTTAATATCATATCCATAAGGCGGTGCTTGAGCTATAAATTTACCTTCTTCAATACTTTTAATTTTTCCTCTTTGCATACGTCTAGATATTAATTTTAATTCTTTACGAGCCATAAAAGCTTCAAATTCGGAATATTCTTCATCAAATTCATCATTTAAATCATAAATTTTTCTAGGAGTAATAATTTTTGTTTTAGATTTTTTAAATGTATCCAATATTAATCCTTGGTCTTGCATATTTCCACGTCCTAAACGGTCAATATCCATTACTAAGACTGCATCATAGTCATTATTTTTAACCTCATCTAATAGTTCTATCATCTTAGGTCTGTATTTTATACTTTCACCAGAAATAAGTTCTTCTTTAATATTAATAACATTTAAATTTTTCTCTTTTGCTAATTTTAAAAGAGTTGTCTTATGTCTACTTAGTGTTTCAAATTCACCTCTATGTTCTGCTTCTTCATCAGCTCTGCTTTTGCGTAAATAAATTGCGACATTCATTAAATCACACTCCTTGAATATATTATATTCAACAACAAATTGATTATATTTAAAATATAAAAAATAAACCCTTAAAAATACACGATATATTTTTAAAGGTTTATTTTTATATAGTAATTTCTATAGTCCATTTAAAATCTCATACTTTAAGTAATGTTCATATTGTTATCTTTATACCTTAGCTATAAATTTTACGCTATTTTTTTACAACAGGTATCCATACTTCAAACTTAGCATTTTGTGGGTCTGGATTTAAGTAAAGCTCAATATCAGGACCATTGTCATATTCATATCCAGAAGTAGGCAACCATTCTGTTACAATACGCTTTTCTAGTTCTTGAATTGCTTGTGGGCATTGGCCTTCTCCAGAGAATATAGCCCAAGTAAAAGCTGGAATAGTGTATTCGTCTAATGTATTATCTATAGATTTTGTACTTGAAACTGATATAAAATATCTCCATTCTTCTAAATCATTGCAAATGCTTATACCTAATACACCTTGAGGTTGACTATCCATCATAGGTATTAATTTTTGAAGAGTTCCATCTAAAGCAACTTTTTGCCACATTTGAGGAACAATTTCAAAATTCTTTTCTAATTCAGTGTGAAGTGGTTGAGATACACCAACTATACGAAATGCTTCTTTTTTTTCGACTCTATAATTCATTTCTTCGGCTCCTTTTATACTAATTTTGAAGCTGATTGGTGGAAAGGCCTTCAAAGTTGTTATTTCTCCTTTTTTTATAACTGATGGAGCAACACCATGAATACTTTTAAATGCACGATTAAAGGCAGTTGGAGAAGAATATCCATATTTTAAAGCTACATCAATTATTTTTTTATCATCATTCTGTAATTCTACAGCTGCCAAAGACATTCGTCTACGACGAATATATTCAGAAAGTGGTACATCTGCCATATAAGCAAACATTCTTTGAAAATGATATGTAGAACAACAAGCTATTTTTGCAACTTGTTCATATTCAATTTCTTTTGTTATGTTTTCTTCAATATAGTTAATTGCTTTGTTTAATCTTTCAATCCATTCCATAAAATCAGCTCCTTGTAATTTATATAATATATATTTTAAAATAGTTAATCCTCTCTTTCTATGCACTAATTAACTAGCTTAATAAAGAATGAACATGAGAAAGTCTGTAATTAACTACAAAAATGAACAAATAGTATTGTTTTTCACATTAAAGTATATCACAAATTAGTATCTAATTTTTATAGAAGATAACAGTTTTAATTGATTATGAAATTTTTATAATATTTTAGGTTAAACATTTAATTATATATAATATTTTATTCATAGTTAACTATTTTTGAGGGTTTGCTTTTAATCAAGCAAAGCTTAGTTACTCAATTATAAATAATCATTGAGAATAGGACAATTTTTAAGATACATAAAATATAAAGAGGAGGGGATTTAAATGCCAAAGATAGAAAAAGACTTGGATGGTACAACTACTATAATATATCTCGACGACGATGTAGATGTTCCAACAGACGAGAATGGTTATAAAATATCCATGACAGTACTACATGGAAAGACAATCTGTCATGTAGTATCTCCTGAAACAACCTTAGGAAGAAAGTTCACATTAGAAGAAAAACAAGAAAAAGATACAATAATATATGAAGCAATAGAAAAAATAATGGTAGATAGACAATTACAAATAAAAGATTCAAACAAAGAAGTTGCTAGTCATTAGCACTTCTTTAATAAGTCAAGTAGGACAAGTATTTTTTATAATATTATTGACTTATAGTCTAATTAGACTATAATATAAACATAGATAGTCTAATTAGACTACTATGGAAAATAAATACAATAAGAGTTTAAGAAAGGACAATAACAATGATTAAATCATTTTTAATGTTAGGACAGTCCAATATGGCTGGAAGAGGATTCATAAGTGAAGTGACTCCAATTTATAATGAAAGAATACAGATGTTACGTAATGGAAGATGGCAAATGATGACAGAACCTATTAATTATGACAGACCAGTTTCTGGGGTAAGTCTTGCTGCATCATTTGCAAATGCATGGTGTTGTGAAAATCAAGAGGATAGAATTGGGCTAATTCCTTGTGCTGAAGGAGGCAGTTCCTTAGATGAATGGAATATAGATGGTATACTTTTTAAACATGCTATAAGTGAAGCTAAATTTGCCATGCAAAGCAGTGAATTGACAGGAATTTTATGGCATCAAGGAGAAAGTGACAGTAATAATGGCAACTATAAATTTTATTATAAAAAATTACTTTCTATTATTGAAGCTCTTAGAAAAGAATTAAATATTCCAGATATGCCGATTATTATTGGTGGATTGGGAGACTTCTTAGGAAAAGTAGGTTTTGGTAAAAGTTGTACTGAGTACGTATTTATCAATCAAGAGTTACAGAAATTTGCTTTTGAACAAGATAATTGTTACTTTGTTACAGCAACAGGCCTTACATCTAATCCTGATGGTATTCATATTGATGCAATATCTCAAAGAAAATTTGGATTACGTTATTTTGAAGCTTTTTATAATAAAAAGCATATTATGGAAGCATTAGCTAATGAAAGTGAGTTGATAATACCAAGTAATTCCAAGACATATACAAAAACAGAAAAAATATATATAAATAGTATGGACTTGGCACTAGGAAAGATATCATATGATGAGTTTGAATCTAAACTTATTAAACTTAATGATAATTAGATAAAATATTCATTAATATATTAGTAAATATAGCTTGAAAAAAGAGGTGATTTTTTGATACCATTATTAATTTTAGGATTATTAAAACAAAATCCAAATTCTTATGGATATGAGTTGTTAGCATTAATGGAGAAGAAGCATTACAAGTACATAGTAAATTTCACTAAAGGTTCTTTTTATTATAATTTACAGCAACTTGAAGAAAAAAAGTTTATTGAAAAAGTTGAAAATAAACAATCTAATAAAAGTAGAGAAACTCATAACTATATAATTACTGAACTTGGATGTCAAGAATTTGAAAAACTAATGTATAAGTATGGTTCTAAAACAGAGTATATAAATCTATCATTTTACGCAACACTGTTATTTGCCAATGATTATAAAAATGAAAAGTTAATAGAATTATTGGAAACGCAAATTAAGCAAACTCAAGTAAGAATTTCTCTGTTAAATGAATCCATAGAAAATAACAAAACAAATTCACATTATTTTAATAGAATGCTAGAAAATTCTCGTTCTCACCATTTAGTTAATATTGAATGGTTTGAGAAGTTACTAAATGATATTAAAGATTGATGTTAATAATAAAAAAATCTACATATATACTTTATATAAATGTAGGATATATAGATTAAAATAAGGCAGATAATTTCCAATTGGATATCTGTCTTTTTATTATATAAGATGTTAAAAGACATTTATACTATGTAAATAAAATTTATAAATATAAAGTTATTAATCGTTGAATTACAGACACTTAAGATGAAAAGTATGACATTTGATATAATAAAATTGTTTGAGTATTAATTAATGGTATAAATAGTTTTAATATAATTGTATTTATAAATAATTATAAAATAATAAATTAATTTTTTTATACTGACTTTTTTATAGTATAAATCGTTATATATAATGACGGAGGTGATAATAGTGAATGATGCTCGGATTATATCAAGAATAAAAGCAGGGGAAAAAGAATTGTTTGATACTCTAATCAAAAAATACTATGATAGCATCTATTGTTATTGTTATCGCCATGTAGACAATCAAATGACTGCACAAGACTTAACCCAAGATGTATTTATAACAGTTATAAAAAATATAAGTGATTATAAACATTATGGTAAGTTTGAAAACTATTTATATGTTATTGCAAAAAATAAGTGTAAGGACTTATGGAAGAAAAAGCAACCTATATATTTAGAGTCATTAGATAAAGAGATGTCAAAGCAAGAATTAGCAGATGTTGAAAACAAAATATTTGTAAAAGAAGCTTTGATTAAATTACCAGAAGTAGAGTTTGAAGTGATAATTTTAAGATATTATCATGATTTAAAATTTAAGGATATTGCTAAGATTATGGGTTCAAGCGTCTCTGTCACAAAGTATAGAATGAATAGAGCATTAAAAAAACTAAAATTATATTTGGAAGGAGGTAAATTATGAATAATAAAAAACTTAAAGAAAGTCTATTTGAATATAAAGTTCCAAAATATGATGTTTCAGCAATTGAAAAAACGGTTAAAGCTATACATGAATTAACATTTAATAATGCAGATAAAAGAATGAATAGTATAGAATTTTTTATCTCTCAAATTGGCTTTATACGAAAAAGAACTTGGATTATGCAATTTTTAGTACTGTGTATAATATGCTTATTTTTATTTAGTACATCAAGAGATAGCAATTCACTTTACAATACTTTATCCTTGATTTCCGCAACATTTCCACTTCTCATATTAACTAATATAGAAGAGTTAGCAAAAGTATATAATAGTAGTATTTTAGAGATAGAATTTTCAACCAAAAATACACTACACAAAATTATTGCTACAAGAATGCTTGTATTTGGAATAAGTGATTTGTTGCTTATGCTTATTGTCTTGATATCTGCAAAACAAACTATTAATTTAAATGTACTGTATATAATAATTTATATACTAGTGCCCTTTAACTTAATGTGTATAGGATGTATGGAAATTATAAATAAAAACAAAGGTAAAAATACGAATTATTATTGTATGATATATGGTGTATCTCTTGTATTATTGATATTTACACTAGGTACTTTTAGAAAAAGTATATATCAATTTGAATCAATAAACCAATGGCTAATCGTTTTTATAATCACATCAGTAATATTAATTTATGAAATAAGAAAAACATGGAGACATATTCGTTCGTTTGAAAATATTATTGTGTAAGAAAAAAATAAGAATATACAGTATCAGGAGGAATAAGTATGGAGCTAAGTGTAGAAGGATTAACAAAACAGTATAATAACAAAGTTATAGTAGATAAAATAGAATTTAGATTGAATGAAGGTATATATGGATTTTTAGGAGAAAATGGGGCAGGAAAGACTACTCTTATGAGAATGATTTGTGGGATATTAAGTCCAACATCTGGAGAAGTAAAGATAGATGGTAAAAATAACTTGGATATGGGAGAAGATTTTAGAGATATGATTGGATACCTTCCTCAAGACTTTGGATATTATCCAGATTTTACTGCAAAAGAATTTATGCTATATATAGCTTCATTAAAGGGATTGATACCTAGCCATGCAAAGAAAAAAACACAAGAATTATTAGAAATTGTTGGTTTATCAGATGTAATCAATAAAAAAATAAAAACATTCTCTGGAGGGATGAAACAAAGACTAGGATTTGCTCAGACACTACTTAACGACCCTAAAATTTTAATATTAGATGAACCAACAGCAGGATTAGACCCTAAAGAACGAGTTAGATTTCGTAATTTGATTTCAAAATTCTCTAAAAAGAAAATTGTTATTTTATCTACTCATATTGTATCTGATGTAGAACATATTGCAGATAAGATTTTAATAATGAAAAAAGGAAGATTCATTTTAACTGGTTCAGTTGAAGAGGTAACTTCAAAAATAAAAGATAAAGTATGGAAATGTGTAATTAATGAAAATGAAGTAGAGTATATGTCTGATAGATATTGTTTAGCAAATATTCATCATTCTGGAGGAGTCGTAAATCTTAGAATTATAAGTGATATAAAACCACATGATAATGCATGTAATTTGAAACCAACATTAGAAGATTTGTATTTATATTGTATTAATAAGGAACTATAAATATATATAAGGAGATAAGTATGTCTACATTAATTAAATTTGAATTAAAAAAAATAATAAAGAGAAAGTCTACAATAGCAGTTATTTTAGGAAGTCTAGCCTTAAGCATAATCCTTTTTTCTTTAATGCCACTTCAAGAAAAAGCTAATGATGAGAATGGAAAAGAGTATAGAGGTCTACAGGCCATTGAAATAAAAAAACAACAATCTAAATTAAATGATGGGTACATAACAAATAAAAAAGTAGAAAACTCAGTTAAAGAATATCAAAAAATGTTTAATAATCCAGATAATATTATAAAAGATGAAAGTGGTTTTTCAGATTTTAAACCAGATATTTATTGGAAATTTTTTTATCCTAGTAAGAGTTTTTACAGTTTTATAATAGAGTCATATAGTAAGCCTAATGATTTTGATTCCTCTATAATTAGAACAATGTCACTAAAGAATGGCATTGATTTTTATAAGTCTAGAAATGAAAAAGTAAATACAATCTTAAATATGGAATATGCAAATGGAAATTATACACAAAAAGAAAAGGAATTTTGGTTATCTAAGAATAAGGAAATAAGTGAGCCCTATTTAAATGGATATTATCAAGGTTGGGATTATTTCATATTATCGAGAGATTTACTGATTTTTACTATATTAGCTATTTGTATAAGTATAGCTTCTGTATTTTCAGGAGAATATCAATCAGGTACTGATTCAGTGATATTATCTTCTAAATATGGAAAAAGTAAAGTTATAACAGCCAAAATAATAAGTTCCTTTTTATTTGGGACAATTATTTTTATTATAAACACAATTGTATGTGTTGGAATACTCACTCTGTCTTTTGGAATGGATGGATGGAATTTACCATTACAACTTACAACTAGTTCAGTTCCATATCCATATACACTTTTACAGGCAACATTACTAAGCATATTAGTTATTTATATTATATTAATAGCATTAATTAGTTTTACACTTTTATTATCTTCTTGCATGAAATCACCTTTTCCAGTTTTAATTACAAATATAATAATACTTTTCGTACCAATATTTTTACAATATAGTGAAACCAACAAACTTTATAATCTGATTTTACGAATTTTGCCATCAAATGCTATTTCATTTTCGTTTGCCAATTATATAGATTACAAGATTGGTAATTTAATAATAGATTTACCAACTATGATTATTTTTACATGTTTAGTACTTGCAATTATTTTCTTACCTTTTACTAAAAATAATTTTAAAAAACACCAAGTTAATTAAACTATATAATATAAAAAGCTTGAGGATACAGAAATAAATTATAGTTAATTTCTGTATATTCAAGCTTTGAAGTTTTGTATTTAAGTTGAGCAATTATAAAATATGTAGTTTAGAGATTATAAGTTTATGTTATAAACATACTGATTTTTGTACATCAGTTCTTACATTAACATTACCTGCTTTTAGATTTTCTCCTATAGTAAGTCCTTTGTCTTTTAGAACATATTCAAAAGTCATAAGTGGAACTCCACCTTTTCTGCCACCTAATATTTCTTTTCCTTTTAAATCATCATAAGAGAAATTAGACATTTTTTTTCTAGCTACTAGAAAACTTCCATCTCTTTTAGTCAATTGAGCAAAGTTCACTGCATAATCATTTTTATTTTGATTATATACATATATAGATGCTTCAGGACCCATTAGACCTACATTTGCTTCACCTGAAATCAAAGCCGCCATAGTTTTATCAGCACCTTGAGTATTTATAAGGTCGATTTTTATACCTTCATCTTCAAAAAAACCTTTTGTAATAGCAGCATATTGTGGAGCGTAAAAAACGGAATGAGTAACTTCTGCTATAGTTACCTTATCTAGATTTTTAGATGAAGAAGAGTCATCTTTTTTATCATTGGAACTAAAATCACATCCAGTTAGACATAGCGTGCCTATAACAACAGAACTTGCAATTGCAACTATTTTTTTAAACATAATAAATACCTCCCATAAGACATCCGAATAATATATAGTATTAAATATTTATTGTAGTTGTTACAAAAATGTATCTATATTTATTCTATTTCTACAAAAACCTAAAAATAAATTTGAGTTTTATGTTTTAAACAATGTTTAATCTTGGGTAAATTATATTGATTATTTATAATTTAAAGGGTAAAATTAAAATAATATTATTTTAGAGTACTATATATAAATACTAATTTATATGAAAAGAATTTATATATAAGGTTAGATTATTTTTATATGAAATAACCTAACTTTATATTTTGCAATTACTTGAGTATTACTGGACAAACATAATTAAAATGGAGGAAATTATATGAAACAAAATAAATATGATAATGATGAATTCTTTGATAAATACAGTAAAATGGAACGTTCTATAAATGGTCTAGCAGGTGCTGGAGAATGGCATGTTTTAAAAAAAATGTTACCAGAATCTAAAGGAAAACGCGTTTTAGATTTGGGCTGTGGATTTGGATGGCACTGTCAATATGCAGTTGAAAATGGAGCAGATTCTGCTATTGGAATTGATATTTCAGAAAAAATGCTAAAAGAAGCTAGAAACAAAACAAAATTTGATAATATAAAATACATATGTATGCCTATTGAAGATATTAATTTTCCAAAAGATAGTTTTGATATAGTTATTAGTTCTTTGGCACTACATTATATTCAATCATTTGAAGATATATGTAATAAAATAAGTGACTGCCTTTCAAGTGGAGGTGAGTTCGTATTTTCTGTTGAACATCCTATATTCACTGCATATGGAACTCAAGAATGGTATTGTGACAAGGATGGTAATCATCTTCATTGGCCAGTTGATAGATATTTTACAGAAGGAGTACGTAAATCTAATTTTTTAGGAGAAGAAGTTATAAAATATCATAAAACACTGACAACTTATCTAAATACTTTAAATAAAACTGGATTTGAAATATTAGAAATAATCGAACCTCAACCACAAGAAAAACTATTAGATACAATTCCTGAAATGAAAGATGAATTACGCAGACCTATGATGTTACTTGTGGCTGCAAGAAAAAGATAGTAAAGACTAGTTAATTTAGCTTATAGAGAAAATTTTAAATGCTAAGCTGAAAGATTAATCGTATTTTTTAAAGAAGGCAAAAGTAATGATTTCTTTTGCCTTTTCTAGTAAGTAATAATTATACTTCTACATAATATATTTCATTTCCATTTTGCTCTATAAGTTTTTTCATGTCTTCAAATTTCAAAAACACAGTAGCTGTGTTGTCATTTGGATGTATACCTATTTTATCCATTTTTAATAAATCTTTATCAAATACAACTTTTACAACAGCATCTGTATCATTTAATATACCAAAAGGAGTTACAGCTCCCTTAGTAAGTTTTAAGTATTTCTGAAGTCTTTCTTCTGATGCAAAACTAAGAGGCTTACTATCAATTTGTTGACGAATGTCTTTTAAATCTGCTTTTTTATCCTTACCTAGTACAACTAAAAAATGTTCTTTCCCTTTAGCATCACGAAGAAATAAATTTTTTACAACAAATTCCATATGTAATGTTTCTAATTGTTCCATTTCTTCAATTGTATAAACTGGTGGATGATTTACAGCTTCATAAGGTATATTTAATTCATCCAATTTTCTATATACTTCTTGTTGTTGAGTATCCATAATATCCTCCTATTAGAAATTTATTTTATATATAAACAATATTATCACATAAAACTTCAAAAGAAAACGTTTTATAGTGTGTAAATGCTATATTATTTGCTTTTAGATAAAGCTCTAATGTACAAATATAATTCTATAAAGTTAAAAAATTTTAAAAATACTTGTAAAAAGGACATTATTTACTATTTATAAATTATATAAAAAGAGATTATATAAAGTCACATATGAAAAAACTATATTATACTATCTTTTCTTTTTGGAATAAACTATACTTTAAATAGAGATATTTAATTTTAATAAATTTTACAGTATTAACAGTAAATTACCTTAGAAAGGAACGTGCTTTATATGTCTACAGACAAAGTTGTTGGAATCATAGATGAAGAAACTGCAGAACTTGCTGGAATTGAATATACTGGTAAAATTTATGCTTCTTCTGGTGTTATAAAACATATAAAGAAAAAACATAGGTGTCAATTAAGTAAGGATATTGTTAATGATATAATAGATACTATAAAAATGGTACTCAAATCTCCTGAATATATAGGCAGTCATCCTAAAAAGCCTGGAAAAAGTGTGGAGTTTATAAAAAAAATTGGTGATTATATTTTAGTGGCTACAGAACTAGATACAAAAAAGGGATATTTATATGTATCTTCACTATATGCTATAAAAGAAGCGAAATTAGAAAGTAGAATTAGTAGTGGAAGAGTAAAACAATACGAAAGTTAACATAATATTATTATTTTTGAAACTATTGAAAAATATTGTTAAATAAGTTATAATATTAATATATATGTAGATATTTATTAGTTAGATTTGAGGTTGGAAAGGGCACCCAATACGCTACTATGGAGTAGTTAATAGAGATGCAGGATACGCCGCCCTGCCAAATCTAATTACATTTAAAAGAGAGGATTAATTCCTCTCTTATTGTTTTTTGAACTATTAAGTAAATTTATATAAAAGATTTGAAGTATAAGAATACTTACTTTATCCTAAATAATTTCTTAGATATTCATATAATGTGATTTATGGAATAATATGAATAATCCTATATCTATAAAAAAGTATTTTTTTGTATTAGTTTCTAAAAATTTAGTTAGAAACTATATCATTATGGAAAAAAATGTATTATAATATTTAGAAATATTATAATAAGGGGCGATTAGATATGAGTTTATCAAAGAAAATAGAAGATAAGAGAAAAGCTAAACAAAGAGCTGAAAAAGTTAAGCAAGCTAAAGTTGCTACAGCTGGTGTAGTGTTAGGAGCAGTTACTGGTGCAGTGAGTGGAGTATTGTTGGCTCCTAAATCAGGAAAAGAAACAAGAGAAGACATAAAAGATGCTTCACAACAGATTGTTGAAAAAATAAATATTAAAACAGTAGATGTAAAAGATAAAATGTCTAACAAGCTAGAAGATAGAAGAGGAAATTTTATGGAGTCAAAGAAAAAAATAAGAAAGTATATAGATACTAAAAAGAACATTGAGCATTCTAATGAGGAAGATAAAATAATAGATATTGTTGAACCAGTTAGTGTCACTGAGGAATAGGAATGAACAATACAATAACAATCAATATAAGTATAATATATATATTATTAGCTATACTTGGATGTGTTGCTTTAGTTTATTTAATTATTGTACTTGCTAAATTACATAAGATTTTAAGTAATGTTGGAACTGTTTTAAATGATAATACACAAAATATAAATACAACTTTAAATAATCTTCCTAGTGTTGTAGAGAATTTTGGAGAAGTAGGAGAAAATATGAAAGATGTAACTGAAGCAGTTACTGAAGTTACAGCAGATTTTCTTGTTACTAAAGACAGTGTCAAATCAAATATGGATGTTATAGTTGATATATTGACTATAATCAAAAACATTTTTTTAGATAAAAAATAATTCTAGTTTTAATGAAAAAATTATTAAAACAGAAAATAATTTATCGATAAAATTAATATGAATGAATAAATAAAGATGTATCTATTAATTAATAAACTAACAAGTAGATACATCTTTTTATTAGATTTTTATAAAATAATCATTCTCTTATAATTTATCTATTTGTTTTAATGCTAATTTAACAGTTTCATATCTATCAGCACCATTTATTACTACATCACCTTTTACAAGTTTATTAGCTTCTCCACCTATAACATAAACTTTTTTCCCTAAACCTTGCTTATAACTAGATGCTTCAACCATTAAAGCATCTTTTAATTGCCAGTATAAAATCTGAGCTGCTACTTTGTCAGCATCTCCTGTATAAACTATTACATTTTCATACACTTTATTTCCCCCCTGAGAATCTGATATAGATTTATTTAATATTCCTTCTGCTATCAATTTAGCAACTTTATCTTTATTGTTAATGTAGTAATCTGTATCTGCCTTACTATCTACAAAACATACTTCTATTAATATTGCTGGTGCATCAGTATGATTAAGCCAATAAAGACCTCTAACATCAGATTTTGCTCCTCTGTTTTTAAATACTGTAGCTAATTTAGCATTTACTCTTTCTGCATGTATTTTCCCATTATTAGTTTTATATATTGTTTCTGTACCTTCTGGAGTTGAAGTTGTGACATTTGCATTAAAATGAATTTGAACAGCTAAATCAGTTTCTTGTTTGTTTGCTATTTTACACTGGTCTGCTAAATGATTATTTGATTCATCAACTCTTCCTGTGTAAACAGTAGCTCCCCCCATTTTAAGCCATTTGACAATCAAGTCATTCATTATTCTTGTTTCTTTACCTTCATTTATATATCCAACAGCTCCTGTACCTTTTCCAGTTAAAGTATGCCCTGGTATTACTACTACTTTCAAGCTATGCATCTCCTTTTCAATTAAATTTAACCTCTATTTAATATATGCATAACTTAGAAATTTGTTTCTTTTTATGTCTTATAGATTTAATATAAGATATCTTGTAAATTCATAGAGCATTTAGGTAAAATGTATTAAAGTTATAGTTTTGTATATAATACATTGCTTGATTTCAATAATTTTATAGCATATTCATCCATTCTATATCCATTTCTATAATATATATGTTTAATTCCAGATTGAATTATGGCTTTAGTACAATTTAAACATGGAAAATGAGTTACATAAATGGAACAATCTTTAACTGCGATACCTTCTTTGGCACAATAGTAAAGAGCATTTTGTTCAGCATGAATTGTCCTAATACAATGTCCATCTCTCATCTCATGACCAACTTCACTGCAATGCTTATCTCCAGAAATACTACCATTATAACCAGTAGATACAATTCTATTTTCTGAATTTACAATTATAGCACCTACATAGGCTCTATCACAAGTACCTCTTTCAGCTACTGTCTCACATAATCTCATAAAATACTCTTGCCATGAACATCTATTTTCAATTTTATTTTCCAAATTAATCCCTCCAAACTTATGTCTAATATATAAAGTTTATACCTTAAAAATAGTATTAAAAACAAATTTATATATAAATATGTTAGAAACAAAGCAATTTAAAATAAGAAAACTGTCTCAATAAAATCGAGACAGTTTTATAATCAAGGTTTATAATAGAAGTTCATATTTTTCTTTAAATTCTTTTACAGCTTCAGGCCATGCCTTTTGCTCTGTAATCCCTTTTTCTTTAGCTATTTTAATTGCAATTTTTCTTATCATTGCAGCTCCCTCTAATATTCCCATTTTTAATCTCCCTTCAAATATCTTTTTGTATAGAATATAAATAGTGCTAAGATTTATTACATGCTGCATATACAATATTTATACAACATGTAACTTCTAAATTCCTTTTATTTTCATACGTCTTTAACCGACATATAATTATATTCAGTAAGTTTTAAAATTATCACTTAAATAATTATTATTTAATCTTTTTTATTATTTACTTTCTTATTTACACACTAAAAACTGTAGGTAAATTTGTCTTATATCTTCACAAATATTCCTACAGCTTTAATTATTAAAAATGTATCTCTTTAATTTCGAAAAATGATTACTTATAAGAAATCATTCCTTATTATAATCACTAAAATAATCAAATATCTTGAATAAAATTTTACTTATCTAGAATTGTATATTTTTTCTATAATATTAACTACAGCGTACATTGCCCATGCACAGATAGCCAATACAAATACGCCCATCATTACTAAATCTAATTTGAATACTTGAGAGCCATATACTATTAAGTATCCTATTCCATATCTTGAAACCAAAAACTCTCCAACAATTACGCCTACCCATGCCATACCAATATTAATCTTAGTTAAATTTATCAAATTCCCTGTATTTGCAGGTAGTATAAGTTTAAAAAGTATTTGGGATTTACTTGCTCCAAAACTTTTTAGCATTTTAATTTTCTCTTCATCTATATTCATAAAATAATTGTAAGCTGAAAGTATAGTAACAACAACCGAAATAGTTACAGCTGTTACGACGATTCCTTCTATTCCAGCACCTACCCAAACTATAATTATAGGAGCCAAAGCAGTCTTAGGAAGAGCATTTAAAACTACCAAAAATGGGTCTAATATTTTTGATAATTTCTCTGACCACCAAAGAGCAATTGCTACCAATATACCTAAAACAGTCCCTATAACAAGACCAAGGACAGTTTCATATACAGATATTCCAATATGCTTAAATAACTGTCCACTAGATGCATACTGAATAAATAAATTGTAAATATCACTTGGTTTGCTAAATAGAAATGTATTTATAACATTTAAGTCAGCTAGAAGTTCCCAGACTATGATAAAACCAATTAGAATTAATAACTGGTAGAACAATACATTTCTTTTTTCTCTTTTTACACCTTTAACATAGTTTATATATCCTTCTGATCTTTTATTAAGCCTCATGTGTATCTAGCTCCTTCCATAATATGTCGAAATACTTTTGAAAATCCGGAACTTTACGTGTTTTGAGAGGCGTTTTTGTTCCATCCATATTAAGTTCAATGTCGTAAATGTTTTTTATGGTAGCAGGTCTTTTAGATAATATTGCAACCTTATCTGATATGCTTATTGCTTCTACTATCACTAAGAAAGTGCAACTAATTATTTAAAGAAACAGAATCATCTATTTCAGCACCCATATAAATAATGTTAAGGTCTCCTAAACTACTATCCCAAATAATAGAATCAATAATAGTAGACAATAATAATCTCTTATCATCCAGGCTAGCATTATCAACTTCATCATTAAATTTCTTCAAATTACTAACAATAATGTCCAAATTAAAACAATCACTACTAGTATTTATATCACTAGACTCTAAGTCATCAATCTTACTCTTTAAGATACTAATCTCATTATTTAAACTTTCAACTTGAGAAATTATGTAATCAGAAGCGATACTGCCAGTATTTTTTGCAAGCTCTTTAATTAAATTGTTAATAAGTTTTTCCTTCTCTAAAACCTTGTTTTTAAGTAAATCAATCTCGGAGTGTAAATCATTAAAGGCATAATCAATCTTAATTTTATTACTATCAAATGCACTTATGATAGATTCTAAATCACAATTTTTAATTTTATCTACAACTAAACTTTCAACTAATGGTCCATTAAGATTTTTACAGTTACAACCATCAACACCAAGTGTTTTTTTAGTTCCACATACATAATAATATTTTAAATCTTTATCAGTTTTTTTACCTTTATAAGTGATTCTCATATTAGCACCACACTTACCACATTTTATAAGACCAGATAAAAGAGCAGTTTTACCAGTTGCTATTCTAGGCGTTTTATCACGATTTTTATCCAGTTGATTTTGTGTTTTAAGCCATATCTCAGGTTCTATAACTCCAAGATGCTTTGCAATTGCAGCTATGGAATCAGACGTATTTTTAGCATATGTCAATATTCCACATTTTCCATCTGGAGTTCCTATAACCTCCATACCATTGTCTCTGAGATATTTTAAAATTTCATCATTAGCTTTTACATATGCTGGATTTCTAAGTATTCTAGATAAAGAGCTAGGGTCAAATTTACCACCATGAGGACCTCTTATACTATTGTGATAGACATATTTATATAATTTTGATAAGGACCTAAATTCTAAGTACTTATTATATATTAGCTTTACAATCTCCATTTGTTCATCATTTACTTGGAGTTTATACATACTTCTTTCTTTTAGATTTTCATCCAAAAAAGTGATTTTTTCACTGTTAAATCCATGAGGTGTTTTGCCTCCAAGCCATCTACCACTACGAGCCAATTCATACATATTATCTTTTACACGTTCTGCAATGGTTTCTCTTTCTAATTGAGCAAATACACTTGATATAAACATCATAGCTCTTCCCATTGGAGTAGAGGTATCAAATTGTTCTTTAATAGATATAAACGATATATCTAGTTTGTTTAATTTTTCTATTAAAGTAGAAAAATCAGATACATTTCTCGAAATTCTATCCAATCTATAACAAATTAGATAATTAAATTTTTTGTCCTTGGCATCTTGCATCATTTTTTTAAATTGTGGTCTATCTATATTACTACCACTAAAGCCCTCATCTTCATATATATAAAAATCTTCTATACCAATAGATTTGGAATAATCCATACATAGTTGTATTTGATTTTCTATAGAATCACCTTTCCCAGTGAATCTTGATTTTCTTGAATAAATTGCAGCTTTCAAAATTAAGACCTCCTATAAATTCGAGCTATCTATTTTAAATTTTTTATTATAGTATTTCAAATGAATATATTAATTAATTGAATTTATATAATTATCCCCTTTATAATATATGACTATTTATTTTTTTTATTTCTTTGCCATTAAAATTCCAAATGAGTTAGGCAAATTGATACTTAGTTGTATCAGGACAAATCTATAACTTCATAGATTAATATAAGATACTTAAAATCCAGATATTTTAAAATATGATTTTTAAAACTAGTAGTTATAACAAAAATGTGTAGGGGGCTTGCATATGGAAATCAAGGTTATAGAAATTTTTCCTAAAGATGAAGCTAAACTCAATGAAATAGAAATGGCTAAAGCTAATTGGTTTGTAAATATAATAAGTAAAAAATATCCTAAAGAAATTTTAGGGGAGGCTTTTACCCTTTTAGAAAAAGAATTAAACGTAAGTAAAGCTGATACATAAGCTTCGATTATTGATTTTAATGTACTATGACTTGACATTATATTAATCAAATAGTATATTTTAAAATATAACACAATGAAGTGTTAAAAGAGCAATGGAGCTCCATAGATAAAGTCTATGGAGCTTTTTTGCGTATTTAACTTAAGGAGGATGGTAATTTGAATAATTTTGAGATTAAAACCAAAATAAAATTTGGAGAAGGTTCACTAAAAGCACTACAAGAATTAAAAAACAAAAATGTATTAATAGTAACAGACCCATTTATGGTTAAATCAAAAACAATAGATAAAATAACATGTAATTTAATAAATTCAACATATCAAGTTTTTGAAGAAATAGTACCAGACCCACCAATAGAAATAGTAGTAGCGGGAATAGAAGCATTTAAATCTATAAATCCAGATGTAATAATAGCATTGGGTGGAGGTTCTGCAATAGATGCTGCAAAATCTATAATGGATTTTTCTAAAAAAATATTAAAAACTAATGAAGTAGAATTTATAGCAATACCAACAACAAGTGGAACAGGTTCAGAAGTAACATCATTTGCAGTAATATCAGATAATCAAAAGGGATGTAAGTATCCATTAGTAAGTGATGATTTACTTCCAAATATGGCAATACTAGACCCAGAACTTATAAAAACTGTACCAAACTTTATAACAGCAGATACAGGTATGGATGTATTGACACATGCTATAGAAGCTTATGTATCTACAAATTCTAATGATTTTTCAGATGCATTAGCCGAAAAAGCTATAAAACTAGTATTTAAGTACTTAATAAAGGCATATAAAGATGGAAATGATATAGAAGCTAGAGAAAAAATGCACAATGCATCTTGTCTGGCAGGTATGGCATTTAATCAAACATCACTTGGTATAAATCATTCTATAGCACATGTATTAGGTGGAAAATTTCATATACCACATGGAAGAGCAAATTCAATATTACTTCCACATGTGATAGAATATAATGCATCAATAGTAGGATATACTAATACAACTTACTCAGATACAGCCATGAAATATGCGCAAATAGCAGAATTAGTAGGGTTTGTAAATGGTAATATAAGGATAGCAGTTAAAAACTTAGTAAATGAAATAAAGAAATTGCAAAAAGAAATGAATATGCCAACCAAATTAACACAGTGTAAATTAAATTTAAAAGATATAACTAATGAAGAAAGAGAAATAGCAAAACTTGCTATAAAAGATACTTGTACATTAACCAATCCTAAAGTACCAACTGAAGAGGATATAATAAGCATATTAAATAATATTAAATAATTACATTTTATTACATGCAAACATAATATTATACAAATAGGGAAAATGTTTTTAAAAATATAAATAATATATTGACAAATATAAAACATAAAACTATAATGAAAGTATCACAAAGGCGTGATACTTTAGTAAAAAGCAACGGAGCTTCTTAGGAATATTAATATTATTCTTATGGAGCTTCTTTTATTTTAAGCAAATAACTTTTTAGTAAACTATATTTAAAGAAAGTAGGGAATAAATTTGGCTGAAGAATCTAAGCAAAGAGTCATTCAAGAATATGTTCCTGGAAAACAGGTTACATTAGCACATATAATAGCTAACCCTAATGAAGATATATATAAGAAGTTAGGATTGGTACTTGATAAAAAAGATGCAATAGGAATACTTACAATAACACCCAGCGAAGCATCAATAATAGCAGCAGATGTTGCTACAAAATCTTCAAATGTATCTTTAGGTTTTATAGATAGATTTAGTGGCTCTGTAGTAATATCAGGAGATGTAAGTTCTGTAGAATCTGCATTAGATGATGTTTTAGAAGTTTTAGGAAATATGCTAAACTTCTCATCTACAAAAATAACAAGGACATAATAATATAATGAAGAATATAATATTTATGGGAAAGACGGGTAGTGGAAAAACTACTCTATGTCAAAAACTAGACCAATTGGAATTGAAATATAAAAAAACTCAGTCAGTAGAACTTTATAATAATGCAATAGATACTCCAGGTGAATATATGGAAAACAGAAATCTATATAATGCATTAATAACAACATCAGCAGATGCAAAGATTATAGCAATAGTGTATGATGCTACACAAGAAGAAAATTATATAGCACCAGGGTTTGCAAGTATGTTTTGTAAAGATGTAATAGGGATTATAACTAAAATAAATAAAGCTACTGAAGATGAAATCAACATAGCTTATGAGAGACTATTACTAGCAGGAGCAAGTCAAATATTTAAAATAGATACAGTGGATAATATTGGGCTTGAAACATTATTTAAATATCTAGAAAAATCTAAAAATATAGATGAAATTTAAGGGGAAATGTTTTTTTAACTAAAAAATATGATAAAATTATATGGATAGTTAAAGAAAATATAAATTAGTATTTTATAAAGAAATATATAAACTATTCTAAAAAGATTTAATCTTTAAGTGAGGTAGGAACATGGGGAAAAAAATACTATTGGTTGATGATGAACCACTGTTAAGGATGGACACAAAGGATATACTAGAAAGTCATGGTTATGAAGTAATAGGAGAAGCAAGTGATGGATTTGAAGCTGTTGAAATGTGTAAAAAACACAAACCTGATTTAGTTATAATGGATATAGAAATGCCAATACTTGATGGTATAAAAGCAGGCAAAATAATCTGTAAAGAAAATCTAGCAGGTGGAGTGCTTTTATTAACTTCATTTGAAGATAAAGAATATATAGAAAAAGCCAAAAGTATAGGTGCTTATGGATACTTGGTAAAAACAGCAAGTGAAAAGTCATTTATCCCAACTATAGAAATGTGTTTAAATAAGGTAAATGAATTTGAAAAAATGAAAAAAGATTTAGAAAAGGTAAATTCTAAATTGAATGAAAGAAAATTAGTAGAAAGAGCAAAAGGTATACTTATAAGAGAGTTTAAGATTTCTGAGGATGAAGCATACACTAGAATAAGAAAATTAAGTATGGATAAAAGAACTACAATGATGGAAATTGCCAAAATGATTATTATAGGATACGATGACTAATACGATAAAAAAAATAGCAACTACACAAACATACTTAAATAATAATGAAATTGAAAAAATTATAGAAGTATCAAAATCCTTAGATTTAATGGCTTCCTTTTATGAGGCTGATGTTTTTATAGATGTACTAAGTAAACTTGATGATGAAGCGATTGTTGTGGCACATAGTAGACCTAAAGAAAAGTCAGTCTACAGTGAAAGTGTTGTAGGTAAAAAGGCTCTAATTGAAAATGAACCAGGAGTTATAAAGTGTCTAAGAACTGGAGAAAGAGCAAGAGATATAAAAGCTTTAACACAAGAATACAAGCTGGTTAAACAAAATATTCAGCCAATAACATTAGATGACAAAGTTTTAGCAGTATTAATAGTTGAAAAAGATATAAGCAGTGAAGTTAAAAGTGAATTTGAAACTAACGAGGATGAAGAAAATAAGAATTTACATCAGTTTATAAAATTGATAGGAAATAATGATTTTTTAGTTGACAATTTAAATTCTGCCATCCTTATATTTGATAAAAATGGAAAACTAAAAATTAAAAATCGTATTGCAACTGAGATGTATAAAAACCTTGGATTTGATTGTGATATACAGGATATGCATTACAACGACTTATATATAGAAACTAAAGTATTTGAAGATATATTAATAGATGAAAATTATGATGAAACAAATGAAGTTTCGATAGGTAATATGTTTTTCAAAATAAAAACTATATACATCAAAGATGATGAATTTAAAGTTTGTAAAATAGTACAAGATATAAGTGATTTAAAACGAAAAGAAGAAGAACTAGTTTTAAAAACAGTAGCTATTAGAGAAGCTCATCATAGAGTGAAAAATAATCTTCATACAGTAATATCTATAATAAAAAAGCAAAGTAGATTATCTCAAAATGAGGAAGTTAAACAATGTTTAGATAATATAATAAACCGAGTGTTTGCAATACTTTCAACTCATTATCTGTTATCTAAGGAAGTAGATAATAATATATCTATACGAGAAGGTATCAACTTATTAGTATCAAATATTCAAGGTGGTTATTTGTTTAGTAAAGATATAGATATATGTATAACAGGTGAAGATTTTAAAATTAGTGGAGAAAAAGCAACCGCCATACTTTTAGTTATAAATGAAATATTACAAAATTGTTATGACCATGCTTTCATTGATAGAGAACGTGGCAATATACAAATACTAATAAATAAAGATAATGATTCTAGAAATATAGCTATTATAGATGATGGCGTTGGATTTGATAGTGATAATATAAATAAAAATAGTTTAGGAACATATATAATAGATAGTTATATAACTCAAATGTTAAAAGGAAGTATAAAAAGAAAGAGTAGTAAAAATGGGACAGAAGTATTAATTACTATACCTACACAAATTAATATTTAAATAATAACTCATCTACAAAGTAGTAGTTTTAATTGAGCAAAGAGGCTTAAGGTTATTAATAAATTAAGTTAGTTGAATATATTTATAAAACTTGTAAATATGAATTCAATTTAACAGATATTTATTATAGCTTTAAGCCTCTTTGCTTGTTTAAGACATACTTAAACTTTAGGAGGTGAGAAAATGAGAGAAGAGTTATTAAGTGTTGGTATTGACATTGGAACAAGTACTACTCAGTTGATTTTTTCTAAGTTAATAGTAGAAAATACTGAATCAAATTTTTCGGTACCTAGGATAAGTATAGTAGACAAAGAAATTATTTATAAAAGTAAGGTTTATTTCACTCCCCTTATCTCAAATAATGAAATAAATGGACAGCAAATAAAAGAAATAGTTGAAAGTGAATATAAAAAAGCAAATATATCTAAAGTAGATATACATACAGGAGCAGTAATAATAACTGGCGAAACAGCCAGAAAAGAAAATGCAAACGATGTGCTTCATACTTTAAGTGGATTTGCAGGAGATTTTGTTGTTGCAACAGCAGGTCCTGACCTAGAAAGTATAATATCAGGTAAAGGAGCTGGAGCTCATATTTATTCAAAAAAACATTCAACTACAATTGTAAATATAGATATAGGTGGGGGAACTAGTAATATAGCCTCATTTAAAAGAGGAGAAGTAACTGATACTGGGTGCTTGGATATAGGTGGAAGGCTTATAAAAGTAGATAAAATAAGTAAAGAAATAACTTATATATCACCTAAAATAAATGAAATCATAAAAGATAATAATTTAAATCTTCAAGTTGGAACTGTAGCTACAATAGAAAATACAAAACCAATAGTTAATATAATGGTTGACTTATTAATGGAAAGTATAGGATTAAAAACTCAGACACCTTTATTTGATTTTATAATAACCAATAAATCAATCAATATAGATGAAGATATTAAGAATGTCTCATTTTCAGGTGGGGTAGCTGATTATATTTACTATGATGGAGAAATAAAAGATTATTTTGAATATGGTGATTTGGGAATTTTACTTGGTCAAGCAATAAAAAATTGTGAGTACCTTAAAAAAGTGAACATAGTCAAATCTATGGAGACAATAAGAGCTACAGTAGTTGGTGCAGGTTCTCATACTACTGAGGTAAGTGGAAGTACAATAACTTATACTAGTGAAAATTTTCCACTTAAGAACTTGCCAGTTTTAAAATTATCAATGGATGAAGAAGTAGGTACTTCAAAACAAATTAGTGAAGCTATAAAAAACAAACTTAACTGGTTTAAGTTAGAAAATGATTTACAGAAAGTTGCTATAGCTATGATAGGCAAGAAAAACCCAGCCTTTTCAGATATACAAGAATATGCCAAAGGATTTGTGGATGGAATGCAACAAATCATAGAAAATGATTTGCCTTTTGTAGTAATTGTTGAAAACGATATGGCAAAAGTATTAGGTCAAGCAATATATGCATTATTAAATTATGAAGAAGAAATTGTCTGTATAGACAGTGTCAAGGTCGAAAATGGAGACTATATTGACATTGGGAAACCTATAGTTGAAGGCAAAGTTTTACCTGTAGTAATAAAAACATTAGTTTTTAATTAATAGAAGGAGGTAAGTAAATGATTTTAAAGACAAAATTATTTGGACGTACTTATCAGTTTAAAAGCTTATATGATGTAATGGCTAAAGCTAATGAAGAAAAATCAGGAGATAAATTAGCAGGTCTTGCAGCAGAATCAGCTGAAGAAAGAATAGCAGCAAAGGTTGTTTTATCACACATAAAGTTAGAGGATATAAGAAATAATCCTGCAGTAGCATATGAGGAAGATGAAGTAACAAGAATAATACAAGATGCTGTAAATGAAAAAGTTTATGAAGAAATAAAAGAATGGACAGTATCAGAACTTAGAGAATGGATATTAGATTCAAATACTACAAGTCTTGATATAAGAAGAATATCAAGAGGATTAACTTCTGAAATAATAGCAGCAGTTGCAAAGTTAATGTCAAATATGGACTTAGTCTATGCTGCTAAAAAAATAAAAGTTACTGCTCATTGTAATACAACTATAGGAGAACAAGGTACATTATCAGCAAGACTTCAGCCTAATCACCCTACAGACGACCCAGATGGAATACTTGCATCACTTCTTGAAGGTTTAACTTTTGGTATAGGAGATGCAGTACTTGGTTTAAACCCAGTTGATGACTCAGTTGAAAGTGTTACTAAAGTGTTAAAAAGATTTGAAGAAGTAAAACAAAAATATCAAATACCAACTCAAACATGCGTATTAGCACATGTTACTACACAAATGGAAGCAATAAGAAACGGTGCTCCTGCAGATTTGATATTCCAATCTATAGCAGGTTCTGAAAAAGGAAATGAAGCATTTGGATTCAATGGTGATACTATCGAGGAAGCCAGACAATTAGCTTTAAAACATGGTACAGCTACTGGACCTAATGTTATGTATTTTGAAACTGGACAAGGTTCAGAATTATCTTCAGAAGCACATCATGGAATAGACCAGGTTACTATGGAAGCTAGATGTTATGGATTTGCTAAAAAGTATGAACCATTCTTAGTAAATACAGTTGTTGGATTTATAGGGCCTGAGTATTTATATGATGCTAGAGAAGTAGTAAGGGCAGGACTTGAAGACCATTTTATGGGTAAATTACATGGATTACCAATGGGTGTTGATGTTTGTTACACTAACCACATGAAGGCTGACCAAAATGATATGGAAAACTTAGCTATACTACTGACAACAGCAGGATGTACGTATTTTATGGGAATACCTCATGGAGATGATGTAATGCTTAACTACCAAACAACAGGATACCATGAAACAGCATCACTTAGAGAAATGTTTGGATTGACTGCAATAAAAGAATTTGATGCTTGGATGGAAAAGATGGGATTCTCTAAAGATGGTAAGTTAACAGAGTTAGCAGGAGACGCATCTATATTATTAGGATAGGAGGTATTTAGTATGAATGAGAAGGATTTAAAAGCATTAGTAGAACAGTTAGTTGGACAAATGGTTGGAGAATTAGATACTAATGTTGTATCTGAAACTGTTAAGAAAGCAACTGAAACTGTAATTGATAACAGTGCTTGCATAGATGATATAACAGAAATTGATATAAGAAAGCAATTACTAGTAAAAAATCCTAAGGATGCAGAAGCTTACTTAGATATGAAAGCCAAAACACCTGCAAGATTAGGTATAGGAAGAGCTGGTACAAGATATAAAACAGAAACAGTTTTAAGATTTAGAGCAGACCATGCTGCTGCACAAGATGCTGTATTCTCTTATGTAGATGAAGAATTTATAAAAGAAAATAATATGTTTGCAGTAGAAACTTTATGTAAAGATAAAGATGAATACTTAACTAGACCAGACCTAGGAAGAAAATTCTCTCCAGAAACTATAAATAATATAAAATCTAAATTTGGAACAAATCAAAAGGTTTTAATATTAGTAGGAGATGGACTTAGTTCAGCCGCTATAGAAGCAAACTTAAAAGATTGTGTGCCAGCTATAAAACAAGGTCTAAAAATGTATGGAATAGACTCAAGTGAAATTTTATTTGTTAAACACTGTAGAGTTGGTGCTATGGACCACTTAGGTGAAGAATTAGGTTGTGAAGTTATATGTATGTTGGTTGGAGAAAGACCAGGATTGGTTACTGCTGAATCAATGTCAGCATATATAGCATATAAGCCATATATAGGAATGGCAGAAGCAAAGAGAACAGTTATATCAAATATTCACAAAGGTGGAACAACTGCAGTCGAGGCAGGTGCTCATATAGCTGAACTTATAAAAACTATGCTGGATAAAAAAGCTTCAGGAATAGACCTTAAATAAAGTCGAGGGAGTGTAGAATATGAAAAACGATATGATTCGTCCTAATATACTAGGAGTTAAAATAATTTCGAATATAAGTCCAGAAATGGCACAAAAACTAGAATTAAAATCACACCATAAAAGCTTGGGGTTAATAACTGCAGACTGTGATGATGTTACATACACAGCTCTTGATGAAGCAACTAAAGCTTCAGAAGTTGATGTTGTATATGCAAAATCAATGTATGCAGGTGCAGCAAATGCTTCAACAAAACTTGCTGGTGAAGTTTTAGGAATAATAGCAGGACCAAGCCCAGCCGAAGTAAGAAGTGGATTAAATGCAATAATTGATTTTATGGAATATGGAGCAACTTTTATAAGTGCAAATGATGATGATTCAATAGCATATTACGCTCATTGTGTATCAAGAACAGGCACATACCTTTCAGAAGTAGCAGGAATAAGAGAAGGTGAGGCATTAGCTTATTTAGTAGCACCACCACTTGAAGCAATGTATGCTTTAGATGCAGCGATGAAAGCAGCAGATGTTAAAATGTGCGAATTATTTGCACCTCCAACTGAAACAAACTTTGGTGGAGCATTACTTACAGGTTCTCAATCAGCTTGTAAAGCAGCATGTGATGCATTTGCCGAAGCAGTAAAATCAGTTGCAGACAATCCAACAGGCTTTTAGGATAATTAAATGGATGCTATAGGCTTAATAGAAGTAATAGGGTATGTTGCTGCAATAGAAGCTTCTGATGCTTGTTTAAAATCTGCAAATGTTAATCTTGTAAGAGTTGATAAGGTTGGAGCAGGTATTGTTACTTTAACAATAAATGGAGATGTTGGTGCTGTCAAATCTGCTCTAGAAGCAGGTGAAATGGCAGCTTCAAGAGTTGGTACATTAAGGGCATCACATATTATACCAAGAATCCATAATGAAGTAACAGATACTTTATTTAAAAAGGAAGAATCTAAAGTCTGTGAAGTTTTGGAAAAGACAGATAAGAACTTTGAAAATATATTAGAAATAGGTAACGTAATTTTAGATGATATTGAAAATAATGATAAACAAGATAGTAATATAAAGAAAGTTAAAAATGAAATAGAAACAGTCGATGATAGTTTAACTGAAGCTAATGAAGAAAAAATAGAAAATTCTAATGCTCATAAAGAAGTATTAGAACAAGTTAAAATAGAAAACACTGATTTCGATAAAGATGATTTATCAAAAAACAGTGTAAAAAAACTTAAAGCTATAGCTAAGAAATTAGACTCTTCAATAACTTATAAAGATTTAAATGTTCTTAAGAAAGAAGAATTAATAAACTTAGTTAAAAAGCTTAGCAGAGGGGATAAATAGTTATGACACTTTTAGATAAAGATTTAGTATCTATACAAGAAGTCAGAACTCTTGTAAAAAAGGCTAAAGTAGCTCAAGAGAAACTTTCTAAAATGAGCCAAGAGCAAATAGATAAAATAGTAAAGTCTATTGCAGATGCAGCATTTAATAATGCTACTAAGTTAGCTAAAATGGCAAATGAAGAAACTGGATTTGGAAAATGGGAAGATAAAGTAATAAAAAATACTTTTGCATCTATGGGAGTTTATAAAACTTTAAAAGATACAAAAACTATTGGAATAATTGGCGAAGATAAAAAAGAAAACACTATAGATATAGCTACACCAGTTGGAGTTGTAGCAGGGCTTATACCTTCAACAAACCCAACATCAACAGTAATATATAAAACCATAATATCTATAAAGGCAGGAAATACTATAGTTTTCTCTCCACATCCAAATGCAAAAAAATGCATACTTGAAACAGTTAAAATAATAAACGAAGCAGCTATAGATGCTGGAGCACCAGAGGATTCAATATTATGTATAACTAATCCAAGTATAGTTGGAACAAGTGAATTAATGAAGCATAAGGATACAAACTTAATATTAGCAACTGGAGGAGAAGCAATGGTTAGAGCTGCTTACTCTTCAGGAACACCAGCTATAGGAGTTGGCCCTGGAAATGGACCAGCATTTATAGATAAGTCAGCAAATGTTAAGTTGGCAGTCAAGAGAATAATAGACTCTAAAACTTTTGATAATGGTGTTATATGTGCATCAGAACAATCGATAGTGGTAGAAAAGTCCATGGAAGAAACTGTTTTAAAAGAACTTAAAAACCAAGGAGCATATCTTTTAAATGAAGAAGAAAGTGAAAGATTAGCAAAGTTCATATTAAGAGCTAATGGTACTATGAATCCGCAAATAGTTGGTAAGAGTGTTGAGGTGATAGCAAATTTAGCAGACCTTGCAAATGTACCTAAAAATACAAAAGTCTTAGTTGCAAGAGAAACTAAAGTTGGTCACAATGTAGCCTATTCAAGAGAAAAACTTACACCAATACTTGCATTCTATGTTGAAGATAATGTAGATGCTATTATGAATAGATGTAGAGAAATACTATTAAATGAAGGTGCTGGACATACTTTCTCAATGCATGCAAATGATGAAGAATTGGTAAAAAGATTTGCTCTTAACATGCCAGTATCAAGAATACTTGTGAATACTCCTTCAGCACTTGGAGGAATAGGTGCATCAACAAATCTTGTACCAGCACTAACACTTGGTTGTGGTGCGATAGGTGGAAGCTCAACTTCAAACAATGTAGGTCCACTTGATTTAATAAATATTAAAAGAGTAGCTTATGGAATCAAAGAAATAGAAGAACTTGGTAGAGATAAATCTCAAGTTGAAAAATCAATGTTTGACTCAATGGATAAAGAAGAATTAATAAATCTTCTAGTTCAAAGATTAGTCAAAGAACTAGCATAATTAAAATAAACAATGAAACTTATAGTTTATAACTATAAGATTTCTAAAAATAAAAAACTATAAAATAATATTAAATTTTTGGAGGATAAGATTATGGCAAGTGCAAATGCATTAGGAATGATAGAAACTAAAGGATTAGTAGGAGCAATAGAAGCAGCAGATGCAATGGTTAAAGCTGCAAACGTACAATTAGTAGGAAAAGAGCAAGTAGGTGGAGGATTAGTTACTGTAATGGTAAGAGGAGATGTTGGAGCTGTTAAAGCTGCTACAGATGCTGGAGCTGCTGCTGCTGAAAGAGTTGGAGAACTAATATCAGTTCATGTTATACCAAGACCACATTTTGAAGTAGATGCTATATTACCAAAAGTATCAGCTGAGTAATATAAATGTAATTTGAAAATTTAAATTTTGATTAAAAAAGAGGCTATCTCAAAAATGAGTCTTACTAATAAACTCAATGTATTTTGAGGTAGCCTTTTTTATACATCTAATAGGAGATGTGATAAAATGGGTGTTTTAACAGAAAATGAAGTAAAAAGAAAAATTGGAAAAAATAAAGATAATATAACTGAATTTTGTATAGAAAAAGGGCAAATAATAACTCCTTCTGCAAAATCTTATTTAGCTGAGAGAAGTATTGAGCTTAAGTATGTTGATAAACTTCCAGTCATAAATAATGAACCTAAGGAAGTTATAAAAGAAGTAGTTAAAGAAAAAACATATAGATATACTACTGTATTTGGTGCTAAATTGGATGAGAAACCAGAACATATGACTCAATTAAATGGAAATCTTTTAGTTTTTAAAGACCATAAAAGAATAATACTAAGAGGTAAAATAGATTCACTTGAATCAGAAATACTGAAAACTCAAGTTCTTTGTCAAAATCTAGATATGCCAAAGCTTGTTAAGGAATTACAAGAAGTATTAGATTTTGTAAGAAATATAATGAGATGTGAAGTTCTGGAAGAAAAACTAGAAGACTTTAAACTTTTAGGGTTAACTCCTCAAGAACTTAGAGAACAATCTCACTATCCTAAAAAATATTTTGGTATAGGACATGAATTCCCAAGTTATGAAATGGGTGAAGCTGTAGTTGCTATAAACAGTATAAGAAGCAATGCTAGAGAGGTTGAACTTGCAGCTTATGAAGCATTTAAGGGTGAGTATGGAAATGTTCATAGAGAAGATTTAATAAAGGCACTTAATAGATTGTCATCTGTATTTTGGATAATGATATATAAAGTTAGGACTAATAAGTATAAGTAGTTGGAGGACGTAATGGAAAGTCTATTAAACGAAATAGTAGAAGAAGTAATAAATAGAGTTAAAAAAGAAGCGTTTATAGAGGTTGAAGCATCAGGAAGACATGTTCACTTAAGTAGAGAAGACGTAGATAAATTATTTGGTAAGGGGCACACTCTTACAAAATTAAAAGACTTATCTCAACCAGGTCAATATGCTTGTAAGGAAAGAGTTACTATTACAGGGCCTAAGGGAAGTATAAAAAATGTAGTTGTACTTGGACCATGTAGAGAAGAAACTCAAGTGGAAATCTCTTTAACAGATGGTTCAACTCTTGGATTAAAAGCTCCTATAAGACAAAGTGGAGACTTAGAAGGAACTTTAATGGTTAAAATATCAACACAACATGGTGAAGTTGAACTCGATAAAGGATTAATGGTTGCTAAAAGACACATACATATGACGCCTGCTGATGCAGAAAAATTCAATGTATGTGACAGAGAAATAGTTGAAGCTAAAGTGATGGGTCAGAGACCTCTAACATTTGATGATGTAGTAATAAGAGTTAGTGATAGTTTTAAAACTTACATGCACATAGATTATGATGAAGCTAATGCATGTGGTTATTCAAAAGGGACTGTTGCTAAAATAATAAAGAAAGCATAGATTTAACCTGCTATATAGATTACCTCTAGGGAGGATTTAATATGAATTATGATAAGCTTGTAGATTTAGTAATAGAAGAAATATATAAAAAAATAAATAATGATGAATTAAAAGTATCTAATAAACCTAAAGCTGTAACTGTGTTTGAACAGGATAACAGTAAATTTAATTTATTAAGAGATGAATTTGAAATAGTAGAATTTAATAAAAGCATAAAAGAATGCGAGGTCGTGATAGTTTCAAAACTTTGTATGAGAGGATTATCAAACTTAGCACTTGGAAATTCAACAAGTGACGAAGAGAGATTTATACTAAAGATGCTTATGAAAGGTAAAAAAGTATATGTCTTAGATGAAGGAATTGAATACAAACGATATAAAGATACTGCACCAAAAGCATTGTATAAAAAATTTATATCATTTGAAGATGAAATACGTAAATTTGGTGTTGTAATTATAAAAGACTTAAATACTATAGCTAAAAGTAAGTTAAGTATACAAAGTGAAACTACAGAAATTTTAAATAAAGATACTATAAGTTTAATCAATACAGAGAATACAAAGATAGTTAATGAGTTTAGTTTAGATTTAAGAAATAAAAAGCTTATATCAGAAGCTGATTTAAGAAAACCTACTATAAATGGAGTTAAAAATATATTAGTTAATAAAAAAAGTATAATAACTCCATTAGCTGTAGATTTTATGAGAATACACCATCTCGAACTAAAGAAAATGTAAGGAGGTAATTTTATGGATATAGGAAAAGTTGTAGGTAATGTTTGGGCCACAAGAAAAGATGAAAAATTGTGTGGTCAAAAACTTTTAGTCGTAAAAATTTTAAAAACTAAAGACACATACAAAGAAGGCTTTATGGTTGCGGCCGATAATGCAGGAGCAGGAAATGGAGACTTAGTTCTTATATCCAAAGGTTCCTCAGCAAGAGAATCTATTGAAAAAAAACATGTTCCAGTAGATGCAACTATAGTTGGAGTAGTTGACTCATTTGAGGTATTTGATGAATAAAAGTATAGGTGCTATAGAGTTTAAAAGTATAGCTAAAGGTATAGAAGTATCTAATGAAATGGTAAAAAAATCATCAGTTGATGTATTATACTTAAAAAGTATTTGTCCAGGTAAATTTTTAATAATAGTAGGTGGAGAAACTTCCTATGTAAATGAATGCATAAGTTATGGAATGGAGCTTGGAGAAAAGTACATTGTAGATAATTTTGTAATAAATTCAATTTCACAAGAAATATTAAATGGATTTAAAAATAGGTACCAAACATTAGATAATATAGTCTCTATAGGTGTTGTTGAAAGTAGTAAAGTATGTGCTGGAATAAAAATGCTTGATAATACTTTAAAATCAGGCGACTTAGTATTAGTAAAGCTTCAATTATCTTTTACTATAGGTGGAAAGTTAGTATATATAGTCGCAGGAGATTTAAGTAGTTTAGAATATGCATTAAAAGAAAGTGAAAAAGTTGTAAAAGAAAAAGAAGTAATCTATAAGACTGTAATATCATCAGTAGACAGTCAAATAATAAAAAGTCTAATAAAATAATGGGGGGCATTATGAGTATAAACGAAATTATAATCTATGTAATGGTAGTCTTCATGGCACTTGGAGCTATAGATAAGTGTATAGGCAATAAATTTGGTCTTGGAGAACAGTTTGAAGAAGGTATAATGGCAATGGGTTCGCTTGCAGTTGCAATGGTTGGTGTTATATGTCTAGCACCAGTACTTGCTGATGTATTAAGACCAATTGTAGTGCCAGTATTTGATATGCTTGGAGCTGACCCAGCTATGTTTGCTGGAAGTTTATTAGCTAATGATATGGGTGGTGCGCCACTTGCTCTTGAGCTTGCAAAAGACCCAAATGCTGGATTATTTGGCGGATTAATAGTAGGAGCTATGATGGGACCTACAATAGTATTTATAATACCAGTTGCACTTGGGATAATAGAAAAAGAAGACCAAAAATTCTTAGCAACAGGAATACTTGCAGGAATAATAACGATACCTGTTGGGGCGTTTGTTGGTGGATTAGTTGCAGGATTTGAGGTAATGATGGTTCTTAGAAACTTAGTGCCAATAATAATATTTGCAGTAGTTATAGCACTTGGATTATTGAAGTTTGAAAATGCTATGATAAAAGGATTCACATATTTTGGAAAAGGTGTAGTAATAGTTATAACTTTAGGGCTTGCTGCTGCGATAGTTGAAGCCTTAACAGGAATAGTTGTAATACCTGGAATGAAACCAATAGGTGAAGGTATAGAAATAGTAGGGGATATAGCAATAGTTTTAGCAGGGGCATTCCCACTAGTGTTTGTTATAACAAAAGTGTTCAATAAACCACTGATGGCTTTAGGAAAAGTTCTTGGAATGAATGATGTATCAGCAGCAGGTCTTGTTGCAAGTTTAGCTAACTGTATACCAATGTTTGGTATGATGAAAGATATGGATAATAGAGGAAAGATAATAAACGTGGCATTCTCTGTTTCAGCAGCATTCGTATTTGGAGACCACTTAGGGTTTACAGCAGGGTTTAATGCTAATATGATAACACCAATGATAGTTGCTAAATTGGTTGGTGGTATAACAGCAGTCCTATTAGCTATGGTTATAGCAAATAAAACACTAAAAAAGGAGAATGCATAAGATGGATATAACAAATATAGATAAAAACTTAATTGAAACATTAGTAAGACAAATAATAGAAGAAAAAGTAAATGGAACTAAAGATAGTGTAGATTTCGTTAGAAATAAAGATGCTAGTGGAATAACTTCTATAAAGTTACCAACAGTAAAGGTTAATGAATCTGATAGATTAGATACAGGAAATCCTAATGATGTAGTTTATACAAAAGATTTATTTACATTAGAGGAAAGTCCTAGATTAGGCTGTGGTATGATGGAGATGAAGGAAACTACTTTTGACTGGACTCTAAACTATGATGAAATAGATTATGTAATAGATGGAACTTTAGATATAATAATAGATGGAAGAAAGATATCTGCTTCTTCAGGTGAGTTAATATTTATACCAAAAGGAAGTAAGATACAATTTTCTGTACCTGATTATGCTAGGTTTATATATGTAACATATCCAGCAGACTGGGCATCTCAAAATTAACAAGAGAATACTTTAAATATATTTAAATTATTGAAATGTTTCTGTGTATTCTTTAAATAAAATTTTACTTTTAAAGTGATAATTAAAGATTTGTTAGTAAGGCTATGGCTACAAAATCATAGCCTTATTTTCATATTTAATAGCTTATAATTACTTTTGATTCAAAGTTGTCTTCTTAAATATTTAAATTTATTCTGAAAAAACGGAATATATACTTTTTATCTCCTAGTGTTGCACTTTTATACATAGTGCTTCACCAATATCATGCGTAACCAAAATAGTAGACTTATTCTCATTTTTAATAATACTATAAACATCATCACAAACTAACAATCTCGTCTGATAATCAAGAGCTGAAAAAGGCTCATCTAAAAGTAAAATATCTGGATTTACAGACAGGGTTCTAATAAGTGCAACCCTTTGTCTCATACCACCAGATAATTCTTTTGGGTACATGTTTCTAAAATCCCATAATCCATAAGTCTTTAAAAGACTTTCAACTCTATCTAAAGATTTTTTATCTTTTTTGCCTTGAATTTCTAAGCCAATAGTTATATTATCCATTATATTTCTCCATTCAAGCAAATTATCTTTTTGAAACATATATCCAATATTTCCAGTAATCTTTACGTCGCCACTAGTTGGTTTTAAAAGATTAGTAAGAATATTTAAAATTGTAGATTTACCGCTTCCAGAAGGACCAAGCAAAGTTAATATTTCTCCTTCTTTCAAGTTAAAATTAACATCTTTTAATACTTCAAGCTCGCCTTCCTTAGTGTAGAAGTTCATATTTATATTTTTAACCTCTACTATGTTGTCATTCATTATGCCACCCCCTATAACTTTTAGCTCGTATATATTATGTTATTAACAATATGACCTATTTGTACCATTTTTCATAAATATAATATAAATATTTTGTTTATTTACGTATTTTCTTAGTAACTTGTACGTATAAATTATAGATAAATAAATTATAAGGTAGGGGATAGAATTGAGTAACATAATAACTAATTTAATAGAGTCAATATTTACTAATCCGATAACTATATTGTTTTTACTTGCAATAACTTTATATTCTGTTTTTAAGATAATAGAAAATAACAGAGTATACTCGTTTGTAAGTTCAAAACTAGAAGAAATCAATAGAAACCATAAAACGAGTGAATTTTATGGAAAGGTAAGGAATGATTACTATACATATAGCAAAGAAAATCCTTATTCTGATGTAAATATAACTTCTTTTATAGAAGAAGTTGTATCAGATTTAAAACACAACAACTTACCACTTTTAGAGAAGATTAGAAGTATAAAAAATTCATCTTCAATAAGTATTTTGCTTGGAGTTTTAGGTACATTTGTTGGACTTTCTACAATGCTTTTATGTGTTGATACCAAAGACATTATAAATTCACTTCCTTCGACTATTAGTAGTATGCAGACTGCATTTACAACAAGCATCTTTGGAGTCGTATTTTCTCTAATTATAGGCTACTGTACAAAGATAAAAGATTGTGAACATGTTTTAATACAGATAATGTTAAAATGCGAAAATTTATTAACATCTGAGATAACTCATTTTAAATCAGAAAGAATGGATTTAAAAGTAGAAGAGGTAAAAAATACAATAAAACAAATAAGTAAGTCTATAGAAGCTATTGAAAAATTTGATAAAATATCTAAAGATTTAAATGACTTTAATGATGAATTCATAAGTGGAATAGAAGCTTTAAAAAGCCTTTTAGAGGGTTCTCAAAGCTCTATTAAGACCTTTGACCAAAGCGTAAGAAAATTAGATAAACAGTTTAATATTTTAAATGTAAAGTTTGTAAAACTGTTTGATAAGTATGATAATCAAGACAACATAAATAAAGAGATTTTATTTGACATAAAAGAATCTTCAAAAAATATATACAATGCTACTGAAAGCCAGTTTAAAATTAGAGACTACATAAAAAATATAAATGCAGGATTTGCTTTATATGAAAGAAGTGCCCAAGATTTATTAACTAAATTAATGACTCATGAAAATAAAATATCTCAAAATCAAAAAATTCTTTTAGATGAAAAGTTTACTCTAGATGATTCAATAAAAAATCTTTCAAGTATTATTGAAAACTTTTCCAATGACCTACAAGTTAAACTAGATATAATGTTTGAGAATTCTTTAGATATTCAAGATAAATTAGACGTTATGTTTAATAACTCTTTTATGCATGATGAAGTTCCTCTTGAGAGTGAAGAATTATTTAAAGATGATATCGATAGTGTATTTAACCCTTTCAGCGAAGAAATTTATGAGATAGAAAATAATGAAATAAAGGTCATAGGTGAGGATGAGTTAAATGAATAATAAATATAGAAGAACTGTTAACAGAGAATTTGAAAAGAGTAGCTTTTGGCCAACATTTACAGATTTATTATCAACTGTATTGATGGTTGTGATTCTTATCTTATTTAGTTCAGAAAGTATTTCAGGTTCTGTCGAGCAAGATTTGGCCAAGAACGTCAATGCTTCTGTTGAGGAGACCTTTAAAAAAAGTGGTATTCCTGTGAAAGTAGATAAGGTTAATGGTCAAGTAACCTTTGGTGAAAGAACTATGTTTGATGTAGATAGTGATGTTTTAAAACCAGAGGCTAAAGAAATGTTAAAAATGTTTGTTCCAAAGTACATAGAAACTATTTATAAAGATTATGGGGATTATATATCAAAAATAGTTATAGAAGGCCATACAGATGATGTAGGGAGCTATATATACAATTTAGACCTGTCCCAAAGAAGAGCATATAGTGTTGCAAAGTATATAGTAGGGGATGAGATTGGTGACTATAAATATAAAGATAAGGTTACTAGACATATTATTGCAATAGGAAGATCAAAAGCTGAACTTATAAAAGATGGAGATAATGGAGTAAACAGAGATGCATCTAGAAGGGTAGAGCTAAAATATGAAATAAATATTAATCAAAATAAATAATTGAATTTTTATAAAAAAAAAGAAGGCAGTTGGTGTGAGCTTTAAGCCTTCTTTAAGGAAAAAGTTTATTTATTTTTGTTGATATTTAACATATTATAGTTTTTAGAAAAAATTTGCAATATCTTAAACGTAAATGGTCGTTTAAAATGCATAACTGGGTACTACTGATGTAAAATATTTCATTTTATATAATATAAAATTTATAAGCAGTCAATTGTTGATATTATTATACGATAACAAGTCATTTAAAATAATATGTAGAAAAATATCATAAAAACCCATATAATGCTAGAGCTATTAGTATATTATATAGAGCTTAGAATAATTTAATTATTTATTAATTAGATTATAGTAGAAAAATAAAAAGGTAACAACTAACCTTAGTTGTTACCTTTTTATTGATGAAAAAATTTAACTTTAATCATTTTTTTATCAATTGATAGCCAAAACAGATTCCTGCTCCTCCAGATTTCTTAATTTGATACATTGCTTGGTCTGCTTTATTGATTAATTCTTCTGCATTATTTCCATCTTCTGGATAGCAAGCTATGCCAACACTAGTATTGCAGTATACTGAGCCATTTTTTAAATTCCATGGTTTTTTAAATCTATTATGTATAAAATTTATTAAATTGCGAATATTATCTTTTGTAATATCCCCACCAATTACAGCAACAAATTCATCGCCACCATTTCTATAAACAGAATTCTTAAGAAGTGGAATTGAAGAGAAAAAATCCCCAAGTTTTACAAGGAATTCATCACCAGCATCATGCCCATAATTATCATTAATTACCTTAAAGCCATCAATATCGAAAAAGATTACATATCCTTGTTCATCTTCTTTAGCATTGTCGATTCTATTTTTACATTCTTCAATAAGCATCCTTCGGTTTGGCAGACCTGTTAACACGTCGTAATTTGCCATATATTCAATTAATTCTTCATTCTTTTTATTATCAGTTATATCTGCACTACTAACAAGATGAGCAAGACGACCATCAACCCACCTAAAAGCTGTACTAAATACTCTAAACCACGCTCCATCAAAAGGTCTTTGATAATTCCATGTATATACTCCTGTACTATTCCCATTTTCATCAATAAGATTTTCTTGTGGACAAAACTCACAAGGAGATGTCTGTCCTGGGAAAAGAATTTGCCAGCATTTATGGTTTGAAAATTGAGATACGCCACCATAAGGAGCAGCCATTGACTCATTGACATATAAAATATCATATGTATAAAAATCAATTATATAAATATCTATGCCTGTATGATTTATTATTCCTTCAAGTGCAGTCTGTGTGAATAAAACTTTATTTCTATGTATTCTTATTCCTAAATACTTTTCAAGCATTGAAAGTACAATGGCTAATGTCTTAAGTTCAGAATCAGAAAAATCTACTTTACTGCATGTAGTATTTAGAAATAAGATAAAACCATAGTTATTAAAATATTCATCTACTACAGAAATTCCAAGCAAAGATTTTGCAGAAAAAATATTCATAAAATCAATCTCACATGATTTATAATCTTTATTTTTATCTAAGTAGATTATTTCTTGATGAGCTAATTGATTTTGAAAATCTGACTTAATTTCGCATGCATTAAAACTATTGCATAATTTTATATCATTCAAACTATAATTTTCAATTAAATTAAATTGATTATATTGGTCTGCTTCATATACTAAACCACATTCAAATGAGAAGGTATTACAGATAAGTTCAAGAGACTTAGTAATTGTTTTTGTATCTATCTGTTTTCCAATGAGCATATTAGCAAGTGCTTGAATAAGTGTATAATGTGAGTTATCTTTCATTTTTACCTCCTAAGTAAAAATCCTGTCAATAACTCATCATTTGGCTAAGTTTGAAATGAGAATTTCCTTCCTCAAATATAGGTTAAGATAGTTAAACTGACAGTTATCAAAGTTTAAAATTATATTTTTATATTACTAATAATGACTTATTTAGCTATTTTCTTTTAGTTAATACATATATTATAGTATATTTTTTTAATGGATTAAAGCTTAAAAATTCCTTATGATGCAATTTATTATTATCACTATTATATTAAACATTATTACTTAAAAATACATAAAAAAGTAACAGTTTATATTGTAAAAATAAAGAAATAATAAAGGTATTATTTTTTCAATGTTAAGTCAATATAATCTGACTATATAAGAGAAATATTGATACTAAATAGTTAATTATGATAAAATAAGTCGATAGATGTTGTAAAGTATTATGAAAATGGAGGAGTAGTTTGTGATAGGAAGTAGTATAAAAAATAGTAATATAAAAAGTAAAAGAAATTCTAAATTTAAAGCTTTAGTATTTTTACTGATAATATCTATATCGATTTATTTGACTGGTTGCGATACATCAGATAATGGCAACAATCAATCAAATAACAAAGATTCCTTATCTAGTAGTATATCAAGTGATAAAAATGTAAAAATTCATTTTATTAACACTGGAAATAGTGATGCAATATTGATTCAAGAGGGTAAAACTTTTTCATTGATAGATGGTGGGGATAATGATGATGAAAATTTAATGGTAGATTATCTTAATAAGCAAGGTGTAAAAGATATTAAGTATCTTATAGCTACCCATTCTCATGCAGATCACTTAGGTGGACTTGATTCTGTTGTCAAAAACTTTAACATAGAGAATGTTTTTGTATCAAATGGTTCAGCAGAAACAAAGAGTTATAGAGACTTTATAAATGCTTTGGTAGATAAAGATTTATCTCCAAGTGTACCACTTGAAAATAAGAAGTTTTATTTAGAAGATTCTTACTTTGAAGTTCTAAATACAAATGGTGGAGATACGACTAATGAACAATCTCTAGTTCTTGCATATACTAATGGTAAAGATAAAGCTTTATTTACAGGTGATGCTGAAGAAGGTACAGAAAAAGAGATACTATCAAAACTTAGCAAAGTAGACCTTTTAAAAGTGGCTCATCATGGTTCTCGTAGTAGTTCATCTCAAGCGTTTTTAGATAAAGTAGACCCTGAGTATGCAGTCCTTTTAGTAGGTAAAGGTAATTCATATGGTCATCCACATCAAGAAACAATGAACAAATTGGAAAAAATGGGAGTAAAGGTACATAGAAGTGATGAGTGTTCAGACATAATATTTGAATCGACAGGTGATGGAGTATTTACAAGTTGTAAAGATGGAAGCTATAAAAAAGGGGTTAGAGAAGATGGAAACTCTGAAAAATCAAATAACAATACAATAAAAAATGAACCTCTAAATAAAGAACAAAATGTATCTAATACATCAGAAATAGTGTATTTTACTCCAAAAGGGAAGAGTTATCACTCAACAAAAAATTGTAGTGGTCTTTCAAGAAGTAAAAAAATATTATCAGGTACTATTTCCGAAAGTAAAAAAAATGACCCATGTGATATATGTTATGGAAAATAATAAAAGAGCAAATAATAAAAAATAAAATAAATGCATAAAAAAAATAAGCTATAATTAGTAGATAACACATTTTATCTATACGAATAGCTTATTTTTTTAGTATTCTTTAAATAGTTATTTTATAACTCTAAATACACCAGTTACAATACCTACAATTTCAACTTCTGAATCATTAAGCATAATTGGTTCCATAAAATCATTTTCTGGCTGAAGTCTTATTAAGTGTCCTTCTTTAAAAAACCTCTTAACCGTAGCAGATTCACCATTTATAAGTGCAACTACTATCTGAGAATTCAAGGCTGTATTTTTTTTGTCTACTACAACGTAATCTTCATCTAAAATTCCTGCATTAATCATACTTTCGCCTTTTACTCTTAATACAAAATTATTACTGCCCTTTACTAAACTGGCAGGGAATGGAATGTATTCCTCTATGTTTTGTTGAGCTAAAATGGGTTCTCCAGCTGTTATTTGACCTACTAATGGAAGTTCTATTATTTCTTGATTAGCTCCAGAAACATCATTTACTTTACTACGTTCTAAAACTTCAATAGCTCTTGGTTTAGTAGGGTCTTTTCTTATGTATCCCAGTTTTTCAAGTTTATTTAGATGAGAGTGTACAGTTGAAGTAGATCTTAACCCTACAGCAGTACATATTTCTCTTACAGCAGGTGGATAACCTTTTAATATGATTTGAGACTTTATAAATTCCAATATCAAAACTTGCTTTTCAGTTAGATCTAAATACATAACATCACTCATTTCTAAACATATTTTGTTTTTATTTCCATACGTTTTATATTTTTAATTATAACATAATCCATTTATATCTGCAAACATTTGTTCCTGATTTTTAATCATCCTCAATCCATTCAAAATTCTTAACTATATCACGTTTTACATTCTTTTTATGAGCTGCATAAAGCTGAGTAGTTGTGACATTATCATGGTCAAGTAAGTTTTGAACATCGTATATAGAAAATCCTGTTTGGATTAGGGAAGTCGCAGCAGTTGCTCTTAATTTATGAGGACTATATCCATTATCTCTAGTCGTATCCAGTGGAATAGAGGTATATTTTTTTACCAATGTTCTTATAGCTTTTGCTGTAATTCTCTTGTTTTGAAGAGATAAGAATAAAGCATCTTTTTCATCATCGTTTAATAAATCATCTCTTATTCTTTCATTTTGCAAATAGTCTTTTATTACATGTTCGCAAGTATGGTTTATAGGCATTAAAACTTCCTTTCCACGTTTTCTATATATTTTAAATTCTCCTCTTGAAAAATTAAAAGAGGATATGTTTAATTCTCTAAGTTCGTTTAATCTAAGCCCATATGTAACAAATAGAGCTAAAATAGCTTTATCACGCAATTTAGTCTTTCTCCAATATACTTTTTCTTTTTCTGTAAGGCCTTCACCTGTTTCTACTGATTCTAACATCTTAGCAACTTCATCTATTTCAAGACGTTTAATAGCATCTGGTTGAGGTTTAGGAAGTTTTATTGGATTAAATCCATCAGTTATATTATTATCTATTTGAGAGTTCCTATATAAGAATTTAAATAGAGTAGAGATGGATGATTTTTTTCTTGCCAAAGCTCTATTATTATTTTCAAAAATTAATGTGTTTTTTTCTGTATTTTTATAATATCTACTACAATAATCACCTAAGAATAAATTTATATCTCTTGATTTTATTGTATTAAAGTCATCTTCAGTAATATCTTTTATACAATCTGCACTTGTTAATTCTTTAGTTTCAACCAAATATGAACAGAAAAAATTTATATCTTCTAAATAAGCAAGTCGTGTGGAAACTGCAACAGAGCCTTTTAAATATATAAAATAATCCTTCATAAATATAGGAAGTTTATTTTCCAAAAGTAGACATTTTTCTATAAGCTCATTTTCCTTGATGACGATATTATCAGGTTTATCTGATTTATTATGTATTTTTATAATTTTCTTATCATTATTCAAAATTAAACCTCCTAAAGTAAAAATATAAATCTTTTAAATTATATAAATTAATTATAAATCTTTAATTTAATTATTTTTTGTATTTTTAAGAGATTAGTAGTGCTTTAATCGAGATTAGCACTAACTATTCCCTAAATCCACATTTAAAGACTAGTTGTATTTAAGTACTCTTTTTTTATTTCTCAATATATTTTAAGAATTATTCTATAAATATATTGAGAAATTTTATACTCTACTGAAATCTTTTTTATTTAATATTTTTATATGTTTCTAATAAAACTAAATATATTGTAAAATATACAGCTCTTTAATTAAAGTTTTTAAATGGACTGACCAAACTTAAAATATAAGATATTATTAGAGTTACCACTGAAAAAATAAGCCCTATCGCCATAAAAAAACTCACAAATATATTATATTGAACTATCAGACTGGATATATTCAAGTTATCAGGTCCAAGTAAGTATGTAATTAGACTTATCGCGAAAATAACTATGATTATAAAACTCAAACCATTTAAGCTGTTTTTTAAATCAGCACTACTAAGTGACATATGTGTAGATATAGAATACATTAGGAACATAAATATAAAATACTTAAATGAATATATACTAGGTGTTAACAACATTACTTTTATAAAATTAGAAATATCATCTATAATAATGTGTATAAAACCGTTTATATTGAAACTATTAATCATACTTACATATAATTTTAAGTCTATATTTTGTGTCACTTTCATATAACTCTCTGGCAACAATATATTAAAAAGTAAAATAATCATTATTGTTCCACCTATAATAGGTGCAATTCCTATAAAGAAATTTCCTATACTTTGATAAAGACTATCTTTCTTATAACTATGACTTACATATCCTAATATGCCATCATTTTTACTTTCTATTGGTCTGAAAAATTTAACTGAATTTACTTTATGCATAAAAATCAAGCACATTATCAAATGACTAAGTTCATGAATAAATGTTCCTATAGCTCCAGTTACAATAATCCCAGTTTTTCCAAAAGATGAAAATATAAATTTATTGTTTAGATTTTCTGTAATACTAAAAATCAGTCCAAAAACAATAAATATTCCTAAAAAGCAAAAGATATTTATCATACTTATTTTTAAAATTTCGATTATATGAATCATAAATTAAAACCTCATGTAGAAGTATTTGACTACTCTACTTCATATCCATTACAAGTTAGAATTTTACAAGCATTTTCTATATCTTTTTCTTTTATTAAAATATAATCTGTATCATATGTAGAAATTGCAAATATGCTTATTTTATTTTCTGCTAATAAGCCACTTAGTTTAGATAAAATTCCTATAAGTGAAAAATCTAAAGGTCCTAGTATCTTAAGTATTCTCCACTCTTTTTCCGACTTAACATCAGAAGGAATATTATTATTTGAACATACAACACTTAATTCATCCTCAGTCTTAGTTATAGAGTAAAAGTTTTTTGTATCTATCCATGTTGGTATTTTACTATCATTATTTAATCTACATACTGCATACTCTTCTGCAAATAATTTTAATTTCATAATGTACATCTCCTCCAAACTTATTTGTTTACTTAAGATTATACATTAAAAATTATATAAAATAAAACATATAACGTAAAAAAGGTTCACTATAGTATCCTATTTCTATAGCCAACCTTTAAAACTTAATTAAATTCTAATAAAAGATATATTATCTAGGTTCAATTATAAGTTTAATGGCTGTTTTCTTATCACCCTCGATTTCTATATCAGTAAATGCGGGAATGCAAACTAAATCCATTCCACTAGGTGCAACAAAACCTCTTGCTATTGCAATTGATTTTATCGCTTGATTTAGAGCTCCAGCTCCTATAGCTTGTATTTCTGCAATACCTCGTTCTCTCAGTACTCCAGCCAAGGCTCCAGCTACAGAATTAGGATTAGATTTTGATGAAACTTTTAGTACTTCCATTTCAACATCTCCTTGTTAATTTGTTAAAGTATCCATTACCTAAAGTACTAAATCACAATTGCCATTTACTAATTACAATCATCATTTAAAGTATACTTTTATAAAAATATACTTCTATAATTGTTTTAAGAAAACCTTTATTTTTTAAAACCATTTTATAATGAAAAAACTACAAATTTCTTTATATTCTATAAGCATTTTCCAATATTTCTAAATTTATTATATCTTTGAGTCATAATTTCTTCTTTATCCATATCTTTATAATGATTTAATCTTTCTAAAATATAAGCTTTTATTTCCTTTGAAACAGCTTCTACATCTTTTTGTGCTCCTCCAAGAGGCTCTTTTATAATCTTATCTATTATTTTTAAATCATACAAATCATCACTTGTAAGTTTCATAACATTACAAGCTTCTTTAGCTTTAGAAGAATCTTTAAATAGGATACTAGAAAGACCTTCAGGTGATATTACAGAATAAACTGAGTGTTCTAACATGCAAACATCATTACCTACTCCAATACCCAAAGCTCCTCCACTACCACCTTCACCAATTACAAAAGTGATTACTGGAACAGAAAGTTTACTCATTTCAAGTAAGTTTCTTGCAATAGCTTCTCCTTGTCCTCTTTCTTCTGCTTCTAAACCACAAAAAGCTCCTGATGTATCAATAAACGTTATTATTGGTCTATTGAATTTCTCAGCTTGTTTCATAAGTCTTAGTGCTTTTCTATATCCTTCTGGATGAGGCATTCCAAAATTTCTTTTTATATTTTCCTTCGTATCTCTTCCTTTTTGATGACCAACTATAGTAACATTGAATCTTCCTATCTGACCTATTCCTCCAACAATAGAAGGGTCATCTTTAAAAAGCCTATCTCCATGAAGCTCTAAAAAATTAGAACAAATGTGTTCTATGTATTCTAAAGTCGTAGGTCTTTTTATATCTCTACTTAACATCACTTTTTCATATGGAGATAGATGGGAAAAGGCTTCTTCTTTAAGTTTTTCCAATTTCTCATTAAGTGAATTTATTTTGTCACTTAAATCTATATTATTTGCCTCAGAAATAGTTATTAATTGTTTAATATCATTTTCTAAAACCTTTATTTTTTCGCTATTATTTTCAATCAAAACAGTTCCTCCTTCATGCCCTATTTCTTGTGCATAGCAAGAATTTGATATAATACTTCCTTCATTTTTCTTCTATCTACTATCATGTCAATAAAACCTTTTTCAAGTAAAAACTCAGAAGTTTGGAATCCTTCAGGAAGTTTCTGATTTATTGTTTGTTCTATTACTCTTGGACCTGCAAAGCCTATCAATGTATTTGGTTCAGAAATTATAATATCTCCAAGCATAGCAAAACTAGCAGTTACTCCTCCTGTAGTAGGGTCAGTTAGAACTGATATATATGGCAATGATTTTTCTTCAAGTTTAGAAAGTGCTTGAGAAGTCTTTGCCATCTGCATAAGAGATACCATACCTTCTTGCATTCTAGCTCCTCCTGAAGCAGAACAAATAATTATAGGTAAATTATTTTCAGCAGCATATTCTATTGAATAAGTTATTTTCTCTCCAACAATAGAACCCATACTTCCCATCATAAAATCAGGATTCATTACACAAATAACTGTTTTAATTCCATTTAATCTTCCATAACCTGTGACAACAGCTTCTGACTCATTCGTTTTTTCCTTATAAGAGTCTACTTTTTCTTTGTATTTAGGAAAGTTTAGTGGGTTTTGAAATTCTACCTCAGAATTAAACTCCATAAAAGTTCCCTTATCAATCAATAAATTTATTCTTTTTCTTGCTCTTAAGCCATAATGTCTTGAACATTTTGGACATACAAATGAATTTTCTTCTATGTCCTTTCTAAATACATGACTATCGCAACCTTTGCAATAAGTCCAAAATTTATCATCTACACTATTCTTTTTAAAGTTGTCATCTAAAGAAATCGTAACATACTTAGATTCTTTTGATGATAAAAATTTTTTTATCATAATCTATTTACTCCTTATAATGTAGCAAATTCTTTCTTCATAAAGACATCTTCTATAAATTTGGTATGATGAGTATCTTCTCTAAACTCTTCACTTGTTACAAGTGCCTTTTGGAATTCTACATTTGTATTAATACCTTCTACAATAATTTCGTCTAGAGCTCTATACATTCTATTTATACATTCTTCTCTAGTCTCAGCCCAACATATTAATTTACCTATCATAGAATCATATAAAGGTGGTATAGTATATCCTGCATATACAAAAGTATCAAATCTAACACCAAAACCTCCAGGTAAATTTAACGATTCTATCTTACCTGGTGATGGAGCAAAGTTATTTGATGAATCTTCAGCATTTATTCTACACTCAATAGCATGACCTCTAAAAGTAATATCTTCTTGTTTAAAAGGAATTTCTTCCCCATTAGCTATAGATATTTGAAGCTTTATAAGGTCAAGACTTGTTACCATCTCTGTAACTGGATGCTCAACTTGTATTCTTGTATTCATCTCTATAAAATAAAAGCTTTTATCTTTGTCAACTATAAACTCAATAGTACCAGCACCAATATAACCTACACCTTTTACTATATCTACTGCGATTTTATGAAGTTTTTGTCTCTCTTCATCTGAAAGGTATGGACTTAAAGATTCTTCTATTACTTTTTGATTTCTTCTCTGCATAGAACAATCTCTATCACCTAAATGTATTGCATTTGAGTGTTTGTCCCCAAATACTTGTACTTCTATATGTCTAGGATTTTCTATGAATTTTTCCATATATAAATCGCTATTAGAAAATGCTGCTAGAGCTTCTGAACTTGCCATGTCAAAATTTGAAAAAAGTTCTTCTTCTTTTCTAACGATTCTCATACCTTTTCCACCGCCTCCACTTGAGGCTTTTATCATAACAGGATAGCCAATTTCTCTTGCAACTTCTAAAGCTTCTTTCTTAGTTTTCAAAACAGATTCTGAACCAGGAACAACAGGGATATTTAATTCCATCATAGTTTCTCTTGCTCTAGATTTATCTCCCATCAAAATCATTTGTTCTCTTGTTGGACCTATAAAAATAATATTATTCTCTTCACATTGTCTTGCAAATTCAGGATTCTCTGATAAAAAACCAAAACCTGGATGAATAGCATCACACTTTAATTTAAGAGCAAGGTATATTATATTTTCTATATTGTTATAACTCTTGCTTATATTGTTTGGCCCTATACAAATAGATTCATCAGCTATATATCTATGAAAACAATCTTTATCTATTTCAGAATAGATAGCAACAGTCTTTATACCTAATTCTTTACATGTTCTGATGATTCTAACTGCTATATCGCCTCTATTTGCAACTAGTATTTTTTTTATCAACTTAAATACCTCCTACTACAATGGTTTTATCTTAAATAAAGGTTGATTATATTCTACTAGTTCTTCATTATCAACTAATACTTCAATTATTTCACCTTTAATTTCACTTGTTATCTCATTCATAAGCTTCATCGCTTCTAATATACATAAAGTATCGCCTTCTTCAACTACATCGCCAACTTTGACAAAACTATCTGCATCTGGACTTGGAGAATCATAGAATGTTCCCATCAAAGGAGCTACTACCACTGATAGATTCTCATTAGATGCGACAGGTATATCGTTTACAACTGGCTTTTCTAAAGAAAGATCCACTACTGATTCTTGTTGTACACTTAAAACAGGTGAACTTGTAACTTGAGCTTTTTTAGATACTTCTAATTTTAAATCGCTACTTTCAAGTTTTACATATTCTAAGTTAGTTGAGTCTATAACCTTTAATAATTCCTTAATTTCATTGATGTTCATGTTGTTACCCCCTTGTATTATTACCTGGTGCTAATATTATATCACAAAAAACAAATTTATAAAAGAAAAAGTGCTGACTAGAGAATCAACACATTAATATATATTTTAATTTTAGATTAACAACAAGTAACTTATATTTGTTTTAATTTTCCATTATTAATATAGATTATAAGTATAAAATGAATAAAATTCAATATTTTTTGCAAAATACAAGAGAATACAAATTAATACCTCGGGGATTTTTAAGACAAATACCAATATTATGCAATTTAGACTTCGCTTTCTTTCAAATTAGTATCATTTTCTTTATCTTTACATAGAATATACTTTAACTTAGTTATTAAAATATCACTATACATGTTAAAAGTTATTAAAATTGCAGGAATTATAAAATAAACTCTAGCACCTATAAAGCCAAAAACTACTGTAAGAAATATTAATCTTTTATTTAAAGTAAAAAAAGGTATATTAAAGATACTTTTATCAGATGTCTTTGGAGTATAAGAACATATAATTCCAAAAATTACAGTTAACATACAAAGTGGGAGTAATGTATAACTTGAAATTATTCCTAAAAAGCCGATACTTTCAAAGTATTTACTAGCACTATTTGTATAAACAAACATGTATCCATTTAAGTAAGCGCATATACACGATATAATGCCAAAAGTTCCTCCTAGGGATTGAGTGTACCAATTAAAAAATTTAGATTCCATATACCTCACCTCCTAAAACTGTATATATAATGATATGCGTTTAAATAATGAAATATATCTTTATATGCTTATGAATAATGAAATATATCTTTATATGCTTATGAATAAATTTTTGTTAATTTCATTAATTTATGTTTAAGAAATTTGAAGTATAGTGTAGTATATATTAATGTAGATAAAGTTTTATGCTACTCAATTAATTTATCTCATTATGGATTTAACACAGGATTAAAAATTATTACAGGGTTTTATATTTTTGTTGAGCTGAAAAATTTATTATAAATGAAGGGATGTTTTCGCTTTGGTAGATACATTAGAATTTGGTCTTAAAATTTTATTTTTTATATTATCAATTATTTGGATGGGTAAAATAATGATTTTAAGAACTGATAAGCAAATAGTAATCAATCCTTTGCTTATTGGTATATCTGCAGTCCTTGTGATGTTGCATACCTCACAAAGTAACATTGAATTTTTTGGACTAGATGTCCAGTATATAAGAATAGTTTTATATATCATATATTCATTAATAATTTTAATAGGAATATGGGCTACTAACAGAAGAAATGGTATTTTCTAGATAATCTATTTTTAATAGATATCTAAAGGTTGCTAGTAACAAAGTGCTAATAATAGTGCTCTGTTACCAGCAACCTTTATTTTAGTTATACATTTAAATTAAAAATCAAATTATTAAGTAAGTTGACATATACTTATTTTACGTTGAAAGTGATTAGAACTTCTTGAGATGTATTTAAATCATTTTTGTCATTTAGTACAACTTTTACTACAGCTTGACCTGTTTTATTACCTTTAACAATCATACCTTCATATGAAATTATGTTTTTATCACTTACAGATATAGCAAAATCTAAATCCTTTGGAAGGCTATCAGTAACTTCCCAATACTTATAATAGCTATCAATTTTCTTTGTAATTATTTTTCTCAAATCAATACTTTCACCTTTTGCTATATCAACATTATGATATTTAGAATCCAGTTTATATTGATTGTCTTTTGTATCAATAAAATTCAAATCACAATTCACATCCACACCATTATCAGAAAGAGAATTTACTACACCATCATCAATCAAATAATTATTTGCTAAATTGATTGAATCCATATCTTTTAGACTTAAAGCTTCTCTAGGAACTTCTTTTATATTATTGTTCCAAAAAATAAAATTGTCTACATTTTCAAGATAGGATATTCCTTTTAAATTTGAAATGTTTTCACCAGTTGCATAAAATTCTCCATCTAAAGCCTTTATATTGCTTATAGTCATCTCATCTGGGTTTATATATCGTTTTACAACTGCTCTTAGATTGGCATCAGGAAAAATATTTTTAAGTTGATTGTCGCTTAAAACATTATCATTTGAATTTATTGGACTTAAAGCTGCCGCAGAAATAAGAAATGGTATTACATTAGCTAAATTCATAGTACCCTCCCACATAAATTTTTTATATATAGTAATTTAATTTCTATGAGAGGGTTCTGTTTCCTTGTTGTATATACCTACTTTCGTACACTTTATTAATATAAATTAAAATAAATTTCTACTATTAAACTTATAAACATATTGCTAGTTACGTTTTTTAGCCTCACATCTAAATATTCGCATACCTTGTGACATAAATTTGTCCTCATACTCTGTTGTAACATTATTTTCATACTCACTATTTCCTAAATCAAGAGAAATATTCTTCAATAGCCAATTATTTGCAGCAATTTCATTTAAACTAAACTCGAATAATTTTTCATTATCTGTTTTAAAGTGAATTTCGCCATTATCTTCTAAAACCTTGTTATACATATCTAAAAATCCAGAATGAGTGAGTCTTCTTTTACTCCATCTATTTTTAGGCCATGGGTCACAGAAGTTTATATAAATTCTTGACAATTCTTTAGCTTCAAAGTAATCTAAAATATTACTTACATCTCCCCATAAAAATAATATATTATTTAAATTAGAAACATCAGCCTTTTCAACAGCCTTTAAAAGAACTTCTTCTTTAAGTTCCATAGCAATATAATTTATGTCAGGGTTTTGCTGGGCTAAAGTTGTTATAAACTTACCTTTACCAGTACCAAATTCCACATGTATTGGATTATCATTACCAAACTTAAAACTCCACTTACCTTTTAATTCTTCTATATTGTCTCTTAAAACGTATTTTGTATAACTTAAAAGTTTTTCATCTGCACCTTTTTTTCGTCTTCTTCTCACAATAATTCTCCTTATATATAAAAATTAGTAAAATACATTTTTTATTATACATTATCTAAGCAAAAAATAAAAAGAACTCTCTTAAAATAGAAATCTATTTCTATAAAGAGAGCTCTTAATCTGCTAAAAAATTAATCTTAGTGGCACCCTGAACACCCAGAGCATCCTCCTCCACCTTGATCTTTCATATTTTCAGGAATAACTCTAAATCCAAATCCTGTATCTTCTATTATTATATCTCCATACTGACTATATTCATCAGAGCTCATTACAAATTGTAATTCTCCAACTTCATAAGTTAAGTCATCTTCTTTTTTCTCATCTAAAGCTAATCCAAAAGAAGGACCTCCACAACCAACACCTGCAAAGTATACTCTTATATTATTAGGTTTATCTTGATTGTCTTTTAAGATACTTTTCAAAGTATCAATAGCTGTTTCTGGTAAAGTAATTTTCATTAAATCATTCCCTTTCAAATATTTTATTAAAACAATATCTATTATATACCCATATAAGGTACATAATCAATTAGTTTTTGCATATTTTACTAAAACTTCTGCCAAATATTACTTAAAGCTTTAAAATATTTTATATGATATTTTATTTCCTTAAGTAAATACCCTATTGTATGCATAGTAAACAAATAAAAGTTTTGCTAAAAAATATAATTCTTTTATTTGTTGCCTTAATATTATAACACATTTGATAATGACCAATTCATATATGCAAAATTTATATATTTGAAAGCTTCTCTGTATACAACAAGAAAAGCACAATGGTACGTATCATCGTGCTTCTTCTTTCTTTTTATAATTTCCATTTGTAACTACTCAAAGATGTTGTGGCTATAACAATGCAAAATGGCTACTCTCAATAACTGATTTCATCTGACATAAGCAAAAAGGATGTCCAGCTGGGTCAAACATAACTTTCCAATCATCAGAAAATTGCTCTTTTGCGATTGTCGCTCCACAATGAATTGCATACTGAACTGCTTTTTCCAAATCATTAACAGCAAAATCCATATGAGCCATCTGCTGTTGAGCTTCGGGCTTTCCTGGCCATACAGGTTGTTTATACTCAGGATTTCGTTGGAACGTTATACCAGGATATGTACCTTGATTTGTTCCTGGAGCACCAACACATGCAAATTCTTCATTATAAAATGGTATTTCCCACTTAAGTAATGTTGCATAGAATTTTGCTAATTCATATGGGTCTTTACAATCCATTGTAAATGAATACATTTTTATTTTCAATTCATCATACATAACTTAATTACCTCCAATAATCTAAATTCAAACATTGAGTTTGTAAGCTATTTTACGTGTCCTTATATTATGTACTAAGTATTTAGTTCTTGCAATATAAAAAAACTTATATTTTAACATTTTATAATTATTGAAACTGTTTAATAAATTCAGCAGGCTACATCGTATGTTTTGAAACTTCTTCAACACTTAAACCTAGTTTTAACAACCTTTTTATGACACTTTCCACGCTCTCTGAAACTTCTAATTTATTGGTAATTCATATCCTAGCAACTCATTATACAATTAAACCATCTAAAACTGTAATAGTACGGCTACTACTTTTAGCTGCTTCTAATGAGTGGGTTACCATAATTATAGTTTGACCACTTTCTCTGTTTATTTTACTTAGTAAATTTATTATTTCTGTTCCTGTATTGCTATCTAAATTTCCAGTAGGTTCATCAGCAAATAAAATTTCTGGCTTTCCTATTAAAGCCCTAGCTATAGCAACACGTTGTTGTTGACCACCAGATAACTCTCGTGGTGTATGTTTACGTCTATCACATAAACCTACTATATCTAATATTTCATCTAATTGATTTTTATAATCTTTTAAATTCTTACCATCTAATAATAAGGGAAGCATTATATTTTCTTCAACATTTAGATTTGGTATTAGATTATAAAATTGAAATACAAATCCTATATTTCTACGACGTATCATACTCATATTATCATCATCAAAATGTGATATATCAGTTCCATTTATATACACTTTTCCATTAGTTGGAGTATCTAAGCCTCCTAAGATATATAAAAGAGTGCTTTTCCCAGAACCAGATTGACCCATAATAGAAACAAATTCACCTTTCATTACTTGCAAGGATATATCTTTTAGCACCCTAGTTGTTGCATTTCCAATTTTGAATTCTTTAATAATATTTTTAGCTTCTACAGCTAAACTCTTAAATATAGTTTTCATATTAACCTCCATTATTATTCAAATTTAATTTCTTCTACTAGATTCATTTTCTTACTTTTTACAATTGGGACTATTGAACCTATTAAAGTTACTACAATTCCCAATAATCCTACAATAATGAATGTTTTAAAATCCAATTCTGGTGACATTGAAATCTTTGGTCCTGCAACTATGAATATAGTTTGAATTTCCATTATAGATATTACAATTCCAATAATAGAACCGAGCAAACCTGAGGTAAAACCTTCAATCAATGTCATTTTTACATTTTGTTTATTGCTTTGCCCTACCGATTTATACATAGCTATAGAACGTCTTTTTTGAATATAATTAATTATTAGGTTATTGATAATCCCAACTGTAGCAAGAATAAAAATGAAATAGGTCATTTTATTCATAGGAGATAAAAAACTATTTATAGTTTTTAAAGCATCATTATTAAATTCTTTAACTGTACGGCTCCAGTTAGATGTATCTTTAAATAGGTCTCTTATCTGAATCATAACAGCATCTGGATTAACTGCTGTATATGTTAAAAGACCATAATTAGTTTCATCAAAATCGCTAACAGCATAATGTGATGGTATAACAGCTTCTACATCACTTGCACGAGATTTAAAACTACCTACTATACTATAAGAAAATTCATATTTATTATTAGATAAAGTTACTGTATCTCCTATAGATAAACCTAGTTTTTTTAAAGTATCTTCATTCAAAATAACAGAACGCTTATCTTCAAAAGATTCAATTACTTGTTTTTTCATATCAGAATTTGTATAATTGATTGCAAGCATAGAACTATACAATTTTAAATTATCTGTGGCTTCTAGTCTTGAAAATGTTGTATTGTTACCACAAATCTTATTATTCATAACATAAATAGGTAAAATATTTTTAATTCCACTTATATGTCTAACATCTTCAATAAACTCTTCATCCATCTTTCCATCTGCAAAACCTTGTAGTTCTGCATCACGAAATACATCACCTACATAAGTTTTGACAAAACTGCCAACAACACTTATTACAATCACTGCAGAAATACTTATAAATAATAACGTAATATTCTGTGTAATATTTTTGTTATTTTTCATATTTCTAGCAGCTAATTTCCCCTCATTACCTAAAATCTTTTCATAAACAAACTCAAAAATTGTAGACATGGTATCAGTAAAAGGAGGTATTAACACAATAGTAGATACGATTAATCCCAGTAATGAAAATCCACCAGCTAAATACAGTGTATTTTCAGGTGATATTCTTGGTAGTAGAATAGACAAAATAAGTATAATAGTGCCTATAAAAAGTATATGACGATTTGAAACATTCTTTTCTTCTACAGTTCCTAATACGACATTTTTAATAGGTAAATGACTAGCTTTTTTAACAGGTATATATGCACTAAATAAAGAAACAATTATTGCTACTATAACAGAGATAATCACCCCAAGAGGAGATATTACTGTTGGAATTGATATTCCTTGTTCAAGAGAATTTCCAAGTCCATGTAGCATAATATTTAAAACAACTATACCAATAGGAATAGCAATCATTCCTCCAATACTTCCATATAGCAAACTTTCAAACATTAAAATATAAGTTACAGTTTTTTCATTAGCTCCAACACTTCTAAAAGTACCAATAAATGGAATGCGTTCTAGTGTAATCACTTTATAACTACTGTATATGATAAATATACTAAGAGTTAATGCGAAAAAGCTTATTAAGAAGAAAGGCATTGTTTTTTGTCTAGCATCTGCAACTATCTTACTTTCATTTATGGTACTTGATACCTTGTATTTTTCAGTTGGAAGTTCTTCAGACAATTTACTTACTAGACTTTCTGTCTTTTCTCCTTTTGATTCGATAAGAACTCTTGTATATCCATTTACTTTATTTAATATTTTAGATAGAGTTTCTTTAGGTAATAGTGCATTTACACCTCTTGTATGTCTCAAAAATACTGTATCATATGAAGCAATATCACTAACTTCAAAAGTATAGGGCTTCCCATAGATTTGTAAAGTAATAGAATCACCTTTTTTTATTTTATATTTTGATGTAAAACTGTTGGGAAGAATAATCTTATCACCAGAAAAATCAGTAATACTATTCCCATTTTCCAATCGTGGTTTGTTGATTTTATTCAGTTGATTTAAGTCTGCTGATATAAGACTGAATGATTCATAATATCCATCCTTATGATAAATAGCAGAACTTTCTAATATCCCAGCCTTTGATTTTATAGAATTTAGATTAGGAATATCTTCTAGACTAGTTAACATATCTGGATTTTTATTTTGGATAGATATAGTTGCACTACCAAACATACCTCTTGCCATCTTTCTCTGTGCACTTTCGTAAGATAATCCAATCGAGAACGAAACAAAAAGTAAAACTGTCGATAAAACTATGGACAATAACATAACTGTTGTCCTAATTTTTCTTTCTCTAACATTTGTTAAAATATACTTTAATATAATCTTCAAATTTACACCTACTTCCTTAATTAAATTTAACCTAGACTTAGATTTAATCCAATCTATGTAGAATCTCTAATACAACTTTTTATTCTGTTTTCAACTAAACAAAATCCTAAATAAAAAAGATTGATAAACTATTATATAAACATAATAATCTACCAATCTTAATATATTTTTTAATTAACCTTAATTAACCTTAATTAAGTGGAAAGCAGATATGAAATGAACTGCCTAGACCCAATTCACTTTCAATAGATATATCTCCTTTATGAATTTCAATGATTTGCTTTGTTATTGCTAATCCTAAGCCAGTTCCATTTTTTCTTTGCTTTTGCGTGGTTCCTCTATAATAACGATTAAATAAATTTGACACTTCTTCTCTTGTAATCCCTTTTCCATTATCTGAAATAGTAATTTCAATTTGTTCATTCAACGCTATATTCACAACAACTTTGGTATCCTTATTTCCATATGTAAAAGCATTAATGATAAGATTACTAAAAGCACGTTTTAATAGTGTATAATCAAAACTAAAGTTAATAATGTCTGTATCATTTTTAAATTCAATTATATTTAACTCATACTCTGGGTAGTTTAAAATATCAATGGCCAATTCCTTCAAAAACCTTACTAAATCATCATTTTTCTTATTTAAAGGAATAGTTCCATTTTGTAATTGATAGGTTAACTTTAAATCGCTTATAAGTTTATTTGTATATTCTATATTTTTTAACATGATTGAAGCGTATTTATGTATCTTTTCGGATGAATGAGTAATACTGTTATCTGCAAGGAGTTCTGCGTATCCTTTTATTGGTGAAAGTGGAGTTTTTAAATCATGGGTTATATTTGAAATCCATTCTTCTCGCATAATATCAGTTTTCTTTTGTATCTCGTCACTTTTATGAATTTCTTCACTCAGAAGATTTAAACTATTATAAACATCAGCAAAAACTCCTTTAATCTTAATTGGTAGATAGCTTCTTTTTGAAACATCACTAACAGCAATTGTAATATTGGAAATACACTTTGTTACCCAGTAACTATAAATGACTCCAAAAATCAAAATTATTAAAAATATAATTACTATAATTGAAAATATAATTGACTTTCCACCTATAAATTTATTACCATCAAAAAACATATTTACTTTAGATATATTTAATGGAAAATGTATAATATAAATAAAATCATTTTTGTTATTTGTAATAGTATTAAAGTATGTAGTGCCATCACTAGAATTATTTTGCTCAACTAATGCTAACAATTCAGAATTAGAATAGTAATTTTTATGGTCTTTGGGTTCCGAAAATCCATAAACTATATTTCCATTAGAATCTAAAATTTGCAACCACAATTTGTTTTCTTGAAGTTTTTCTAAACCATATTCTTTTATTTGTGGTTTATTATCTATAAACATTATTTGTTCATTAAAATCTTCAGTAAATTTTTTAGCCCAATCACTATGTACATACTTCCCATTTGGCTGTTGAATAGTAATAAGGGATAAGAAAATGCCTATTACAATAAAAATTAAACAAAGAAAAATTACGAAAAAAATAAGGTATGAATGGAGTATTGTCTTGTAACTAGGTTTACGCATTTAATCAACTCTTTTCTTAAGCTTGTATTTTGATTTAAAAATATAACTATCTATATAAATTATATTTATATTACTTTATGTTATCAAGATAGTTATTGTCTTCAATAAATTTAAATAAAAGTATCTCAGCATATTAAACAATATAAAGAAATTCTTCATATAACTATCTTTATAGGGGATACTTTATAAAAGAACTAAAAAATTATAACATATAAAACTTTCATAGATAAATAACAATATTAGTAAAAATATTAAAACACTATATAAAATTCACAAATATTAAGAATAATGAAACACTTGAAATTACTTATATCAAGAAAAATTTATATAATATAAATTGGTCAAATATGTTATAATATTAAATTGTGACAAGTTCATGGAGGTGTTTATATGAAAAAACAAAAGTCGCCAATTTTACTTGAGATGTTTGGTCTATTTTTTGGTTGTATATCAATGAGTATTGGTATAAATATGTTTTTAAAACCACATACAATTGCTCCAGGTGGGCTTAGTGGTCTATCATTAGTATTAAACAAAGTTACAGGACTTCCAGTATCAGCCATCATGTTAATTATAGGTATACCATTAGTAATACTTGCTTTTAGAATTATGGGAACAAAAAATTCATTAAAAACGTTATTTGGTACAATCGTGTTTTCTGCTATAGTCCAATTAACAGACCCATTATCAAAATTAAGATTTACTGATGACTTACTATTATCTGCTATTGCAGGTGGAATATTAGTTGGTATTGGTTTAGGAATAATGTTTAAGTCAGATGCTTCTACTGGGGGAACAGATTTAATTGCACTCATACTTAGTAAAAAATTCCCAGGAATAAAAGCTACAAAATTCATGTCATGTTTAGATGGAATGGTTGTTATATCTTCTGGTATAGTAAATCGTAGTTTAGAAACTGCTCTTTACTCTGGTATAGCACTTTGTATATTAATAAAAATAGCAGACATGATAATAGAAGGATTTGACCATTCAAAAGCATTTTTTATTATTTCTGATGAGCCAGAAAATTTAAGAAAAGCTATAACTGAAGAACTTGATAGAGGTCTTACTATTCTAGATGGTAAGGGTGGATATACTAGAGAAAATAAAGAGGTCTTATTAGTTGTAGTTTCTAAAAAACAAGAGCTTTATCTAAAGAGATTGGTTAAAAGAACTGACCCTACTGCATTTGTTATAGTTACAGATGTACATGAAGTTCTTGGAGAAGGGTTTAAAAAATTAGAAAATTAATTATAAAGTTAATACTTTAATTAATTTTGCTTAATAAGAATTTTATATAAAAGGGCATGAGTCTGAAAGTCTCATGTCCTTTTTGTTTAAACTTTATTAGTATATTAAATACTTATATCTATTATTTTCTCAATTCATATTGATAACAAGGAACATTTTTTACAATACTACCAGCATGAATTTTCTTAATATGTTTTCCCATACATTTAAATCCTAGCAAATCTAATGATTTTGTAGAATTCTGATTTTCTTCATATGTTATAGCAATGATTTTATTTAAGTTTAATTCTCTAAACCCATACTGTATTACTCTTTTAGTTATCTCAGTAGCAAAATCATGTCCCCAATAGTTTGGGTTGATACATATACCTATTTCTGCTTCCAATGCTTTGGGATTTATATTATTAAACCCCATATTTCCAATAACTTTATTGTCTTTTTTATATACTATAGCAAAATGACCAATCTTTCCTTTTTTATAAGGATTTAGAAAAAAAGATTTTATAAACTTTCTTGTATCTTCTAAAGATTTGTGTTCACTAAATGGTAAATGCTTTACTACTACTTTATTTTTATAACAATCAAAAAAATCTTCAACATCCTCTAAGGATGCAGGTCTTAGTATACAGTTTCTAGTTTCTAAGGTTTTCATTTGAGGATATCCAGAATCAGACATTTCTAATCCCCCTTTATACATTAATCTAAATATACTGTTCATATTTAAAATACGATATTAATTATATAAATGTTCTCAAATTAACCTTATTTCTATTTTTAATAAAAACTAGCTTATTATATGAATCTTTCAAACGTACAAACTTGTATCCACTTTGTATATCAACACACTTGTTATATACATTCTAAATTACATATTATTTGAAATCATACTTAAAAATTCTTTCGTTGCTAAAGACAAGGAGATATCCTTTAAGTGACAGTACCCTATACTTCTCTTAGGTATTGGCTCTTTTATATCCAATTTAAATAATTTTTCGCTTTCCAAATAATCTATACTGAATTCTTCTATAACACAAGATACGCCAAGATTTATGTACGCAAATTCTAAAAGTAATTCATGAGAACCCAATTCTATATCTGGGTTTAGTTTTATACCTTTTGATAAAAAATATTCATTTACATACAACCTTGAATTTGCTTTATTTTCCAACATTATCAAAGGCAATGTATTTAATTCTTCTAAGGATATTTTTTTACCTTTATATTCTATGTAATCATCTGCACATACAAATATATCATGTATTTCAATACACTCAACAATATTTAGTGAATCATCTTCTATTGGCATATTTATAATTGCTATATCTATATTTCCATCTTTAAGTAAGGATATAAGTTCTCTACTCGTTCTATTTATTGTAGATACATGTATATGTGGATACTTCTTATGAAAGATTTCTAAATACTTTAATAAGAAAAAACGTGCAGCAGTATCTCCTACTCCTATTTTTAAAGAACCATATTCTAATTTTTTAAATTTATTTATTCTATCTTCTCCAGATGCTATTAGCTTTAATGCAGTAGTTACATGTTCACTTAAAATCTTTCCCTCTGGTGTTAATTTTACACCTTTATTATTTCTATAAAACAGTATAGTGTCCAATTGTTCTTCTAATTGTTTTATTGACTGGCTTACAGCTGGCTGTGACATAAATAATTCTTTGGCAGCAAGAGAAAAACTCTTATTACTTGCAACTGCATTAAAAATCCTATATAGTTCAAGTTTTATATTCATATATAATTACTCCTTATGTCAAATATTAGTATTATTTATTTTACTTATAATCATATTTGAATTATAATATACATGGTACTAATATGACAATATTAATTCTTTAGGAGGATTTTGAATAATGAATAGATTAGTTGGGACTGTTTCAAGAGGGGTTAGAGCACCTATTATAAGACAAGGAGATGACTTAGTCAAAATAGTTGTTGATTCTGTTTTAAATGCGTCAAAAAGTGAAAACTTTGAAGTTAGAGACAAAGATGTAATTGCAGTTACAGAAGCTGTTGTAGCTAGAGCACAAGGAAATTATGCTCATGTTGATAATATTGCGACAGATGTAAAAGATAAATTTGGAGATGATACTGTTGGTGTTATATTCCCGATTTTAAGTAGAAACCGTTTTGCAATATGTTTAAAAGGAATTGCAAAAGGATGTAGAAAAGTTGTATTAATGTTAAGCTACCCTTCTGATGAAGTTGGAAACCATTTAATAAGTATTGATGAACTTGATGATAAAGGAATAAATCCTTGGTCAGATGTTTTAACAGAGGAAAAATATAGAGAGTTATTTGGATATAACAAACATACATTTACTGGCGTAGATTATGTTGATTATTATAAGAATTTAATTAAAGATTGTGGTGCAGAAGTAGAAATTATATTTGCCAATAATCCAAAAACTATTCTTGACTATACAACAAGTATTTTAACTTGTGATATACATACAAGACAAAGAACAAAGAGAATTTTAAAGCAAAATGGTGCTAAAAAAGTGTATTCTCTTGATGATATAATGACATCAAGTGTAGATGGTAGTGGGTATAATGACCAATACGGACTTTTAGGTTCAAACAAAGCTACAGAAGAAACAGTAAAATTATTCCCTATAAATTGTGATGAGGTTGTAAACAAAATTCAAGGTGACATAAAAGAAATCACAGGTAAAAATGTAGAAGTAATGGTTTATGGAGATGGAGCTTTTAAAGACCCTGTAGGGAAAATATGGGAGTTAGCTGACCCAGTAGTATCTCCTGCTTATACAAAAGGTTTAGAAGGAACTCCAAATGAAGTGAAATTAAAATATTTAGCAGATAATGATTTTGCTGACTTATCTGGTGATGAATTAAAAGAAGCTATTTCTAAATACATAGTTGAAAAAGATAATAAATCTGATGATTTAACAGGAAATATGGTTTCTCAAGGTACTACTCCAAGAAGATTAACAGACCTTATAGGTTCTTTAGCAGATTTAACATCTGGAAGTGGAGATAAAGGTACTCCTATTATTTACATACAAGGATACTTTGACAATTATACAAAATAATTTTTTTAAAAGAGGATTTTATTTCTCTATATTAAATTTAAAATTTATTAAAACCTCTTAATTGATACATTTTTCTATGTATCAATTAAGAGGTTTATTTAATGGCTCTAGAAATGACTAACTCTAAGGCATTTTTAGATTATATAAACATTCTTATTTAGATTTATACAATTCTAGCTCTTGCTTATTTCTGATATAATATCATTTTTTAAAATTTGCTTTACTGGAATAATAACTGCAACGATGCTGATAATAATATTTAAAACAATCATGCCTATATAGAGAGGTGCATTTACTTCAAAGATTGGATTTATATATAAATATATGCGTTTTACCATAAAATAAATCATAAATTGTCCAATAATACTTCCAATTATCATTATAATACTTGCATATAATCCATATAAGAAACCTTCTCTCATCATCATAAGTAAAAACCTATTATCCGTAATACCCATAGCTCTTAAAATCCCAAATTCATGTCTTCTTGAAAAAACTAAGTAACTTACTGTATTGATAATATGAAACAGACTTATTGCTAGAAGTACAAATACAATACCATATATAAATAAAAGTTTTTGATTTAAATAGGTATTATTTTTTTCAATAGCTATGGTATAGTCTGTTACTATACATCTCTTTATATTATTTACAACACTTTTTATATTTTCAGACAACTCTACGCTATTACTTTCTTTTGTCTTTTTTATACTTACTGAATTGTAATTTTCAATATTAAAGTTATTCTTCATTTGTTCATTTGTCATAACTATATCCATACCATAGTCGCCAATAAAATATATGTTATTAGCCATTACACGTTTTACAGTAGCAGCAACTACAAATTCTTTTGTTACATAATCATCCTTATTTTCTTCTTTAAATTTAACAATTTCACCTGTTGGTTTCATTGTTTTTGGTACTTTAACCTTTATTGTATTTCCTGGTTTTATATCCACTGCATCATACATACCAGTCCCATCCATAGGTAATCTAACTATAACTTTATTATTTTTGACCATATCGTCATGATTAACTTTTCCATCTATGACATAAGAATTTAGCCCTTCTAACATTCCATTGTTATATCCATATATATTGGTTTTTAAAAGGTATCCACCTTCGCTTTGTTTTGTACAAATACCATTAAAAAAATTCTTTATTCTATAATCTTTCTCAAGAGGTTTAAAGAAGTTTTTCCAAAATAATTGTTTTTCTTTAATTTGTATAGCTCCAAACAAATACTTTACTGGATAAACTCGTGATACTCCCTCAACCTCATTGAGTCTTGAAATTTTACCTTTAGGTATACCTATATCAAAATCTGTTGTTTGCATAGTTACTTGGTAGTCAGAATTTAAACCATCATCAGCTTTCATTGTGAGTTCATTATTATTTTTAGTAAGCTGTATAGAGTAACTGGAACATAGGAAAATAATCCCACCAAGTGACAATGAAAATAAAATACCCACAAACATTCCTTTTTTTTGAGTCATGTATTTATGAGATAGTACCTTTGTCATATTAGAATGTCTTACACTTTCTAGAGTCCTTTTTTGCTTATTAGTGACCTTAAAATTTTTCATGGATTCTATACTAGAATATTTATTTAATTGATGTACAACACGCACAGTAATTATAATTAACAGTAATAAAATAAATAAGAATCCCAAATAAATAGATTTTTCGCTTATAAAAAATGCTCCTGGAGTAATATCACTGCTCAAAAATATATGTGGAAATCGTTCATATATTGTAGATGCTACTCCAATACCCAATATACAACCTATAGGAAATCCAATAATAAAAAGTAAAAATAACTCTAAAAATAGTAAGAATAAGAGTTGTTTATTATTGGCACCTAATACTTCTAAAACTCCATATTGTGATATTCTCTGAAGTATTGAAACGTGGAAAATACTATATACTGCTGCTGCGCCAAATACTCCAACAAGTAAGATAATTGCATTTGTATTTAGCTCTAGATTTTTTAAGAACTCAAATATATTATATTTTTCTATGCCTTTTGGAGGCTTTACTCCAAATTCAATTGATAAGTGCCAATTTACACGAGCGTTTTCTTTTGATATATTGAATTTTTTTATAAATTTAGAGTTTTGCTTATTTATATTTTTATTTTCATCATACTTTACATAAACTAAATAAGAATTATTTTCTTTAGGTTGTGAATAATCATTTACAAATCCTTGCATATCAGTTTTGGGATTTGTAAGATTTGATAAAATACCACATAATTTATAAGTTTTACCATCTAATTTAATTGTCGTTCCAATCTCTTTTTTTACATTTAAATTATTTAGTGAATATGTGTCAAAAGCTATCTCTCCATCTTTACTAGGAAGACTTCCTTGCAATAATTTTCTACCTGTCATATCTAGGTATGATGAATCTGCATTTAAAAATTCTATAATAAAAGGTTCATCTATATGAGATTTAGCATTTGTAACTCCAAGTTTATCTATAGTGTATTTTTTTGATTTTTTATTTTCTTTAATTTTTTTTAGTTGTTTCTCGTTTACTTTATAGTAAAAATGATAATTTCCACTATCTTCCCTTATTTTTTCGATTGCACTTTTATTTGCACTATGAACTAGAGAACCAATTCCTGTCAAGAGTGCTACTGATAATACTATGCTTAAAAATATAGATATAGATTGTTTTTTATAATGTTTAATATATTGAATTGCAAACTTTATCAAAGACATCATAGTACTCCACCACCATTATTTACTACAATTCCATCTTCAATATGTATAATTGAATCACATACTTGTGCTATATTTTCATTATGTGTTACCATCAGTATCGTTTGATGAAATTTTGCACTACTTTCTTTTAATAAACATACTACTTCCATTGTGGTTTTACTATCAAGATTTCCAGTTGGTTCATCTGCTAATATAAGTGCAGGTTTATTTGCTAAAGCCCTAGCAATTGCTACTCTTTGTTGCTGTCCACCAGAAAGCTCATTTGGAAACTTTAGACGCTTATCCCAAATCCCCAATGTATTCATCAACATTTCAATATATTCATGGTCTACATTATTTCCTCTATCTAATGTAACAGGAAGAGTTATATTATCATAAGTGTTCAGTACTGGTATTAAACTGTAGTTTTGAAATATAAACCCTATATTTCTTCTTCTAAATACTGTTAAATCTTTTTTTCCTATTTTAGATATATTCTTTCCTTTAATTATTACATCACCTGATGTTGGATTATCTAATCCACCTATAATGTTTAATAATGTGCTTTTACCAGAACCAGAAGTTCCAACTATAGCAGTAAACGTAGCTCGTTCAATTTCTATGCTTACTCCATTTAAAGCTTTGACTTTAGTCTCATCTTTTCCATAGTGTTTTACTAAATTATTCGTCATTAATATACTCATTTAATTTCTCCTTTCAGTACAGATATATGTTCTTATAAGATATTGTAAATGACGATAATTACACTCATCCTACAAAGTTAATTTAAACTCTTACAGTTTTGTAAGAAGATACTAAAACAACTTCCATTTCCTAACTTAGATTCTACTATAATATTCCCATTTTCTTTTTCTAAAATTAACCTTGCAAGATATAGACCAATCCCTGTTCCATTTTGATTTTCTACATTCTTGCTTCTATAAAACCTTTTAAAAATATCATTTAACTCTTTACTATCAATGCCTATTCCTTCATCTTTAATAGTGATTTTAGTATACAATTCCATTTTTATTATAGAGACAGTAATTACACTATTTGATGGTGAGTATTTTATTGCATTTTCTAATACATTTACAATTGCTTCTATAGTCCATTTTTTATTATGGACTAGCTTTACATCTGAAAATGGTTCTAGACTTATCCTTATATTTTTAGCCTCTGCTTTATTAAAAACAGTACTAATACTTTGCAGAATAGTATCTTTTATTAACAGTTCCTCTACCTCAAAATTAATGACTCCATCTTCTAATTTAGTCATCTTAAATAGAGATTGTAATAACCAATCAATCTTAAAGGTTTCATTTTTCATCTTTTGTAAAAACTCCTTTTTCTGTGATGTAGAAATATTCATATTCTCCAGAAGTTCGCAATAAATAGTTATATTTGAAAGTGGAGTTTTTAATTGATGTGACATATTTGAGATTAAACTTTTAATTGCTTCTTTTTCTAATTTTGACTGTTCTACTTCTATTTCTATCATATCTTTAACTTTTTTTACTTGGTGAGAAATTTTTGATAATCTTGTATCTTTAGTATCTGAATAAGTAACTTCTTTACCTTCCAATATTTGATTTAACATTAAGCTCAATTCATCATATCTATTTTGATTTTTTTTAGTGATTATGATACATATAGCTACTATACATATCATAAAAGCTAATACCAACATCTTATTCTACCTCGTTCCATAGATACCCCATTCCATAAGCTGTTTTTATATATTTTGGATTAGATGGATTATCTTCTACTTTTATTCTAAGTCTTCTTATATTTACAGATACAATATTCTCATCAACATAATTTTCTTCACTATCCCAAATATGATGCAAAATTTGTTCCTTTAATAATATCTGACCTTTATTTTCAATTAGGTAACTTAGAAGCTTATATTCTACAGAGCTAAGTTCTAAACATTCTTCATTTTTATATACTCTAAGTAAGTTTTGGTCCAATTTTATTCCATTAGAATATATTACTTTATTATTTAATTTTTTTCTTATTGCTACTTTAACTCTTGCCTTTAATACAGATAAAGAGAATGGTTTTGTAATGTAATCATCAAGTCCTATTTCTAATCCTTTTACCTCATCAATTTCTGAATCTCTTGCAGTAAGCATTATAATTGGTGTATCTGACTTTTCTTTTATTAACTTACACACATCAAATCCATTTCCATCTGGGAGATTACAGTCCAAAATTATAAGGTCTATATTTTTATTATTAAATACATGCAATCCTTCTTGTACTGTGTAAGCCTTAAATACATTAAATCCATCACTTTCAAACGCATAAAAAAGGCCTTCGTTTAAGTTTATATCATCCTCAATAATTAATAAGTTCAATTTTACACTCCTTTAAATTTTAATTATTTTTGTCTTGTTATAGTTTTAATATATATTTATTTCACTAAAAAGACTGTAATTAAATTTGTTTTTCAAATCTAGTTACAGTCTTATATCTTGTACTTACTCTTCATTCTTAGAATATGCCTCATAAAACATTTTGATTGAATCTAAATTATCATCAGTTATAATAGGTACACCACTTGCACTTAAAAATTCAGATAAAAATTCAATACGCCTGAAATATTTTTCTGTACTATCTCTAAATAATATTGGGTCTAGCCAAATATTAATTAAAATTATGAATACTTCAGATACTTCATCTGGATAATCTGTTTTAAAAATACCTTCTTCTATGCCTTGCTTTATTAGACAAGATAATAAAGGAGTTATTTCGATAGTAGATGCTCTTATATTCTTTATAAAAAAAGTTGGTTTTTTTTGACTGCACATATAATCAATCAATTTTTTTCTTATTTCTGAACTAGATATATATAAAATAAATTCAGATATTTTTTCTCTAACAGTTAACTTAGGATTGTTTAATAATGACTTTAGATTTTCAACTTCTACTCTTAAACTATTTAATACTATTTCTTCAAATAACATTTCCTTGTCTTTAAAATGATAATACACAGCCTCTTTAGATATATCAAGAGTATCAACGATTTGTTGCATAGTTACATCATCATAATCTTGCTCTTCAAATATTTTCCATGCGACTTCTAGTATCTGATTTTTTATTTTATCAGAGTATTTATTTCTTGACATATAAATTCACTTCTTTCTTTATTAGTTTATACTAATCATTAGTACATTAATTATAATAAGATTCTTTACAATATGTCAACACACTCCATTTAAAGACAACAAAACGTATTTGCTCCTAATTTTTTTAATATTAATATAATTTCCTTATAAAAATATTATAATTAATTATGTAGTTATACATTTCTCAATTTAACTACACTTAAATTGAAAATACAACGTTGTTCTTATATAATTAAATTATACAACAATAATGATATATTTTTTAAGTATATTTTTACTAGGGGGAATAGAGATGAAAAGGGTTGATGAAAGAAATACTATGTTTGCAAGGGCAAATTATAAAAAGGATAGTACTGCTTATAATGACTATTATAAGCAAAATCCTGAGAAAAAAGAAATTGATGATAGTATAAGAAGCAGACCAAACTTATGTAGCGAAGGAACAATGACTTACAACAAAGAAAACTCTCCAATGGCAAGTAGTGCATTTGATTTTTTATCTGATATAAAGTCCTTATGTGAAGGAAACGTTTCTGACACAAAAGTAGATGTAGATGCAAAATCAATGACAAAAAAAATAAAAGGTTTTGCAAAGCAATATGGTGCTTCTGTAGTTGGTATAACTAAATTAAAAGACTATCATATTTATACAAATAGGGGAAGACATGAAGAAAATTATGGAGAAGAAGTTAATCTGACTCACAAGTATGCTATTGTATTTGGATGTGAAATGGATAAAGAAATGATAAATAGAGCACCAATGATATGTGAAGTTATAGAAACATCAAAGTGTTATGTAGATGCTTCTATTGTTGGAATGATTTTAAGTTACTACATAAGAAACTTAGGATATGATGCCAGAAATCATATGGATGCTAACTATTTAGTAATGCCTGTTTTTATAGCTCGTGATGCTGGTCTGGGCGATATAGGAAGAAATGCTATTCTTACAAATAAAGATTATGGTTCTAGACTTAGATTAGGTGTTGTTACTACAGATATTCCACTTTTAGAAGATGAATATGTTGATTTTGGATTAGAAGATTTTTGCAAGGTCTGTAAAAAATGTTCTTTTAACTGTCCTTCTCACTCACTTTCTAATGATATTAAGATTAGTGATGATGGAAAGTATAATTGGGTAATTGAACATGAAACATGTTATATTAAATGGAGATATTTAGGTACAGATTGTGGTATGTGTATATCTGCTTGCCCATTCAGCCAAAATCTTGAAACTATAAAAAATACCACTTCTTTTAAGGGTAATAATGAACTTATTGAAAAAGCTTTAGATGAGTATACTTCAAAATTTGGTAAAAGAATATTTGTACCTGGCAACCCTTCTTGGTTAAAATAGTTCTACTTAGTCAAGAGTCTGTCCTATGATGAATTATAGGACAGATTTTTTATTAAATACATAGATTATGAAGGATTTTTTCTTGATTATAACAATTCAGCAATATTTTAAATTTATAATTGACCTTATAAAATGTCAAACATAAAAGGAGTATATATATGGAAAAGATATTGGTTGTGGAAGATGATACTATATTAAATAAAACTCTGTCATATAACCTGACAGAAGATGGATATTTGATTACTTCAAAATTTACAGCTATTTCTGCATTAAAGTCTATTATGGAGTATAAATTCGACTTAATCATTTTAGATGTTAATTTACCAGATAAGAGTGGATTTGAATTATGTAAAGAAATTAAGATGAATTGTGATATACCAATAATTTTTTTAACAGCTAATGATATGGAATACGATATGATTAAAGGTTATGAGCTTGGAGCTTTAGATTATATAACAAAACCCTTTAATATAAATGTATTTAAGCAGAAAGTAAAAGCTCTTTTAAATCATATTACAATAAAAACAAAACAAGATTGCTATGATGATGGATATCTTGAAATTAACTTTTCTGAGCTATCAGCCAACATAAATGGAAATCAAATTATATTTACTCCATTAGAATTTCGTACATTGAAGCTATTTACTGAAAATCCTAAAAACATATTAACAAGAAAAATACTTTTAGAAAAACTCTGGGATATAGATGCTAACTTTGTAGATGAACATACTTTAACATCTGTTATAAGTAGAATTAGAAGTAAGATTGAAAAGGATAATTTTCAATATATTAAAACAGTATATGGTATGGGGTATATGTGGTTGGGTGAAAGAAATGAAATTTAAAAAATTTTCTTTTAGCTCTATTTATTTAACAATTGCCATTGGTCTAATTTTTACAGCCATTCTATTTAATATAGTAATTTATGTAATAATTGATGATATAAAACTAGTTGTATTATTATTAATATATACAATAATACTTTGTGGATTTATGGCCCTAATAGTATTTTTACTTCATAAAAAAATAACTATGTTTTGTTCTGAAATATGTCATACTTTAGATAGTATGATGAATAGTGAAGACAATATTGAAATTGTATTAGAAGAAGAAACTATTTTATCACGTATCAATCATAGATTAGTTAGAATGTATGAAGTTATTCAAGAAAATCGTCATAATGTTGCAATGGAAAAAGCTAACTTACAAGAATTAGTTTCTGATATATCTCACCAAATTAAAACTCCTATTGCAAATTTAAAGATGATTAATACTACTCTACTCAATCAAAAATTTAAAACAGAAATTCAAAATGAGTTTTTGATGGATATGGAAGGTCAATTAGATAAATTAGATTTTTTGATGCAGTCTATGGTGAAAACATCTAGATTAGAAACAGGTATAATCACACTATCTAAAAAGAAAACTTTAATTTATGAAACAATTGCTATAGCACTTAGTGGAATTTTATTTGATGCTGAAAAAAAGAACATTGAAGTTACAGTCGATTGTGACCCTAATTTATATATAGTTCATGATAAAAAATGGACTTCTGAAGCTATTTTTAATATATTGGATAATGCAGTAAAATACACGAATGCTAATGGGAAAATACATGTATCTACAGAATGTTGGGTTATGTACACCAAAATAGATATCACTGATAATGGAAAAGGAATATCAGAAAGTCATCAAGCAGAAATATTTAAAAGATTCTATCGTGAGGAAGATGTACATGATATAGATGGTATTGGAATAGGTCTATATCTTTCAAGAAAAATTATATCTCTTCAAGGTGGATACATTAAAGTTACATCAGATATTGGAAAAGGGGCTACATTTTCTATATTCTTACCAAATAAATAGCTCTTTAAATATTTTATTTGTGATAATTCTGCAACATTTTGATTTTATACTGTTCTTATAATATATTAAGGAGGTTTTATGATGAGTATTTTACAAGTAATTGATTTGAAGAAATATTATGGTGAAAATTCAAATATTACAAAAGCTCTCGATGGTGTAAGTTTATCTATTGAGAAAGGTGAGTTTATCTCTATTGTAGGTACATCTGGAAGTGGTAAATCAACATTATTAAATATGATGGGAGGATTAGATAATCCTACATCTGGAAAGGTTGTTATAAGAGATAAAAAATTATCAAATATGACTGACGAACAACTTACAATTTTTAGACGTAGAAACATAGGTTTTATATTTCAAAATTATAATCTTGTTCCTTTGCTTAATGTATATGAGAATATTATTTTACCAATAGGATTAGATGGAGAGACCATAGATAAAGATTTTATACATGAAATTATAAGCATGCTTTCTCTAGAAGAAAAACTATATGATATACCAAGCAATCTTTCTGGAGGACAACAACAACGTGTTGCTATAGCTAGGGCACTTGTAACAAAACCTGCTATTATACTAGCAGACGAACCAACAGGTAATCTTGATAGTAAAACGAGTACAGATGTGTTAGCTTTACTGAAAATGACAAGTGAAAAATTCAATCAAACAATTGTAATGATTACTCACAATAATGAAATTGCTCAACTAACTGATAGAATTATTCGCATTGAAGATGGAAAAATTGATAATTAGGAGGTGTAATATATGTTTAAAAATAACAATCGTGCTTTTATAAGAAAAATAGCTTTAAATGATTTGAAAATTAATAAACTCAAAACATCTCTTTCAGGTATTATTATAATGATTTCTACATGTTTACTGTTAACAGTATCTTTAGTTTCATATAATGGTTCTGTAGATTTAGTTAATTCATCTCCATATCATGCTATATATAAGTCTGTAAATGAAAAATCAAAAAACATATTATATCGAGATAAAAATTTTAGTGATGTAGGAACATACAAGTTAATTGGCAGTAACAAGAAGACAGATTATATGATGTCAACTATTTATGCAGATAATATAGCAATCAAACTTATGAATTTTCAACCAATGGAAGGTACTATGCCTACAAATAAAAATGAGATTGCTATTTCAGAAAAATACTTACAGCAACTTTCTTTAAATAAAGACATTGGAGACAGTATTAAATTAACTTATCGTGATAATATGACGAATAAAGAAATACAAAGAGATTTTGTTATTGTTGGCCTTTTAGAAAATTATTATCAAGATAATGCTAAACAATATTATACAGTTGTTTCAAATGACTATTTTAAGAACACAATTTCTACATCTTTACAAAACAAAAGTAGCAATTTTGATGATACAAGACCTAACGATGTAGATGTATTAGTAAAATTGTCAGAAGAAAATACAAAGAAAGATTCAGCTTCAATTAAGGCACAATTAAAAGATATTGGCTTTTCTTTAGGGATTAAAAAACATAATATATACTTAAATGATAAATATATTGAATCAAATTTAATCGATAGTGAACAGGTTATTACAGTTTTGGCAGTTGGAATAGTTATTCTTTTTTCTAGTATTTTTGTTATATACAGTATTTTTTATGTTTCAGTTGTTAATTCGGTTCATGTGTATGCTAAGTTGAAATCTTTAGGAATGACTTCTTTTCAGTTAAAAAAGATTATTTCTCTACAAGGAAATTTTTTATCGATTGTTTTTATTCCATTAGGTATCATTATATCGTGTATAATTGCTTACATAATTCAACCATTGGCATGGCAGATAATAGATGATTCATTTATAATCTTAATTTTATCACTAGTAATGTACTTAACTGTTAGAATTTCTCTACATAAACCTGCTAGAATTATTTCCAAAATATCTGCTATTGAAGCTATGCAATACACAGAAATTAAATTTAGAAAAAAAATAAAAAACTTTAATTATATAAATATTAAAAATTTAGCCTTAAAAAATATTGAGTCAAATAAAAAGAAGAACTTAATTGCATTAATCTCACTAAGTATTAGTGGAATTTTATTTATTTCAATTGCTAATCTTGCTAATTCGATAAATTTTAAGAAACAGTTGTCACAACAATTTGTATATAACGAAAATTACCTTGTTAGCATTAAGAGTGATAATTTATATGAACGCATTACACAAATTCAACAAAACAACCCATTAACAGATTCCCTTAAAAATGAGATTGAATCTATTCATGGAGTAAAAAAAGTAATTGAATCTAAATCAATTAAAGGTAGTCTTATAGAACCTTCTATCAAAGATAAAGATGAAAAACAATTTACTACTTTAATTAAAGGTCTTACACCTGAACTTTTAAAATCATTTGAAGAATATATTGTAAGTGGAAAATCAGATTATAAAAAACTTAACTCAGATGATTTAATTGTAAATAAGTATAGAGCAAAATCCTATGGATTAGATTTAAAACTTGGAGATACAGTTACATTTGATATTTTTAGTGGAAATAATATTATTAAAAAACAAATGAAAATTAAAGGAATTATTGATAATTCTAATACAGGTAGTATGTTTTTTGCTTTGGATAAAACCTTAGAATCTCTAACTCCATATAATACAAGCTTAGATTTTTCTATTTTGGTAGATAAAAAATATTCTAAAGAAGTTGAAGAAAAGTTGCTAAGTATCATTCAGGAACATTCTAGTTTAATGCTTTATTCATATGAGGATGATTATAAAATGATTACTAGAGCATTTAAGTATATAGTTGTAACTTCATACATTTTTGTTGGTTTAATTTCTTGTTTTGGTATACTAAATATGACCAATATTCTAATAAATAGTGTTTTAATCAGAAAAAGAGAATTTGCTTTACTTCAAGCTGTTGGAATGACAAAAAAGCAACTTCGAAATATGCTTTACAGAGAAGGTTTAAATATAAGTATTAAAGCTGTATGTATTTCAAGTTTATTAGGTTATTTGGGTTCAAGTTTACTTTGTACTTTTATAAAAGATGTAGTTAGAGTAGATTTTATTAATTTTAACTTTTCTATATTTACTATTTTAATTTTTTCTTTTGTATTAATTGGAATACAAGTTTTAACAACTGAATTACTTGTAAGAAATATAGAAAAAAAATCACTTACAGAACGCTTACGCTCTCAATAAAAAAATAGGAGTTACAATTAATCTATCAGTAGATAGTTGCAACTCCTATTTTAACTTTAAATACTTTTCTTTTTTTCTAATATTTCATATATACAATCTTCTGTTGAGTTACTATCTTTTTCTCTTCTCTTTTTAGAATCGATTAAAACAAAATACAGTATAAATCCTACAACAAGTCCCCATGTTCCACCTTTAGCAGCAATCACACCTCCCATAAGCCCAATTAATCCCTTCTCTACACCAGTATTACATAGTTCCATTGACAACTTTGTACATAAATAACCTTGAACTAAGAGTGTCACTGAAAGTGCTAATGGTATAAGAGGAGTAGCAATCTGAGCAACTGGATAAAAACATATAAAAATAGCTGAAACCCACACTAATGTACCCATACCACTAAAAATGGACTGCATTGCTTCCTTTCCAACCTTATATCTTTGAGCAACACTTCCAGTAAGTGTCGCAGCTAATGGACCACACATTGGTATATATGGAGAAATAACTGCCATAACAATATTTCTTATACCACTTATAATATTAGACCTATTTGAATTGAAATCTATATATTCATCTTTTCTGTTTTCACTTTCAGAAAGTACTAAATTTTCACCTGTTATAAAATCACCAAATGCAATTATATATATCATAAAAGCCATTGGTAACCCTTGTATAAATAACATCATGTTTGGAAAACCTATTCCAAGAGGAGATACTGTATTTATTAAATTTTTTAAGTCTACTATGTAAATTATTTTATCAAAACTCAAACTAGGAATTCCTATTTCTTTGCTAAATATACCTACAATTAAACTCACTAAAATAGCTGATACTACTCCATATTCTCCTAAATGAAATAGAAATTTATTTTTAACTTTTAAAGTGTCAAATCTTTCAGAAAACATTACAAAACAGGCAACCAAAATTCCTACTGTTATAGCTATTGGATAAGAATCAAATCTACCTTTAGGACTAAATTCTGATATTACAGTAGAGATACCAACACCCATTAATATCCCACCTTTAATAGAATTTGGTATTTTACTAACTAACTTTCCAGCTACTCCAGTTATTCCCATCAAAATAAATATGATTCCTAAATCTATTTGTAAAGCTGTTAATGCTTGTATTCTTTCAATGCCCATGCTAAACTTTAACAAATATGCAGTTGTAAGAGTTATAGAAGCCGTAATCCAACCAGGTACAACTGGGTCTCCCATAAAAACATGTAAGCAGTATAATATGGAGTTGATTATAGCCATACTCCATGCTACTTCATAAGGTAATCCCAAAATTTGTGTACTAAGACCAATAGTTCCTAAACTTGTCATACTTGATATTATTCCTTGAATAGCTTCTGGTTTCTCAAACCTGTAATGTATAAATGGAATTCGTATCTTGAACAATCCAAATTTTATATGAGGTTGCTCTATTCTAGTGAGTCTTTCCATAATTTCACTCCACCTTTCGATAACTCTTATAAATTTACAACCTTATAATTGTTTATAAATTATCAATGTCGTTAAAACTAGTATATAACATGCAAATTGCATAAACAATAAATTAAATTTATAAAATTGATAGATTTTGTGCATATATGGAAAGACATCTTCATTTTTATTTGTTTATATCACTTGATAAAGGCTCTTTATAAAACTCAATGGTTCTTTTCCATGATTCAAATTGCCCTTGTGTATTTCCTTCTATCGTTCCTCCTGAAGAAAAGATACCTCCACCTACATTCATACATAAGGTCTCTTTTAAAGGTATAATATATGGAATTGGTAATGGATGCCCCATATTATTATATGTTAATAATTCTACTTTACATGGATAATTGTTTTCTTTAAGTATTTCTAATGCCTCTAAACAAGCATCATAACTATTCCATATACTATCTTTTTTCCCAGCAATCATAAGTATGTCTGCTTTGGAATTTTCTATTCTTATTCTAGCTTCATTTCTATTATTCGCTCTTTCAAGATTTTTTTTATAAGAATTGGCAAATCCAAATGGAATTCCTTTTGAGATATCTTTCTTTTGTTCTTCAAGAAAGATATCATCATCTAAGTGGATATATGAAAATGGTTCCCCTTTATACGACCATGATGAAGTATCTTTTCCATTCTCCAATCCATTAAGAGCTTGGAAACAATAAGTATGTGGAGCTGATACTACAACTTTTTTAATCTGTTCATATTTTGAGGCAAGTAAAAGTGCTAACTCTCCACCCTTTGATGTTCCATGAATAAAGATTTCTTTAGTATTAGTAATTTCATTTTCACTAATCCATTTAAATACTTTTTCAAAATATTCTAATGGAACTTCTTCTAATTTATCTGGTAGACCCTCTAAGGCAAAATAAGCAACTGTTAGTACATTGAATCCCCTAGATGCAAGTGGAGCTGCTAAAAGGTCTAGAGCATCTAAACTCCCATCAGAACCACCCAACATTAGAATTGTTTTATTATTAGAATTTTGTTTATAAAATAATTTTCCTATAAATTCATCAGATATGTATTTTGTAGTAATATCATGTGATTTAAATAGTCTTTTCAGTTTAACTTCTTTTCTTTCATTAGAAGATTCAAATATCATATTCATGATTATTGGCTTATCTATAGATATATTTTCTGCAAAATTATTACCTTCAGTTTTAGATTTTTCCAGCGAATAAATTAATCCCATACAGTCAGGATTTTTATAAGTACCTTCTATAGGTTCAACTGAATCTAAATCTACTTCTCCCTTTTCATTTGAAGAAAATACTCCATAAGAAGAGAATTCTTCTCCCTTACACCATGGAAATTCCATTTTCATGCTTACTTTAAGTTTAGTATTTGGAGTCAAATCTGAAACTATAATTTTAAGTCTTTCATCTACAAACGATTCTAAATTGTATACATTTACTTTCATAATCCATTTCTCCTTATAATATTAGTGATTTATATATTTAAAATAACTTTATCCAATGTAATATGAATCCTCTAAATTAAGACATCATATTGACTATTTTATTGTATCAACTCATCAACTTTTTGTCAATATGATGTCTTTTTATTCATTTTAAATTATCACTAATATACTCTCTCTATTTAATATCATCATAAATAAAAACCACTCTTTCTAAAGAATGGTTTTTGATAAATGTTATTTTATATTGACAAGTTTATCTTTTAATTTAAATTTATATAATTAGATATTTTTTATTTAATATCTAATTATATCATGCATTTGCAAAAGTATATATGGCATTAATTCTTGCTATATATAAATTTTCATCGCTACATCCAATATATTTAGCATATTTCTCTATCTTTTCTTTTGCATTTTCAACATCACTTTCATCACTCTCCATTAACTCATTTATATAAATATCCATTAATGAAGCTTTATAATCTTTTATATCATAACCTAAAAATTCAGTTAATCTCTCAATTTCCTTATTGAAATCTCCATCTTCTTTCACCAAAAATTCGTATACATCTTCTCTATATGGATTTAAGGTTATTATTTGTTTTACAACCTTACATTCATCAGCTTTTCCAATAAAGCCATCTTTATAATTATTAAATAATGCATTAGATTTTTTTATAGATTCTTCATCAATATAAGAATGTACCTCAGTTACCCTATTTTCTATAAGAGCATCCACTACAGCATAATGAATTTTAAAACAATCATTATATAAATAATTACTCATTTTTTTTACTGTTGATTCTATTTCTAAAAAACTAGCATGACCATTTTTTTTATTTTTATTTGGAATGATAAAAGTTTTATTCAAATTATTAAAAAGTCTCTTAAAATCCAAGTATTTTTCGCAATAAACACTTTTAAAGGTATCGATATCTATAGTTATAATTCCAAAACTTACTATAGTCTCAATGCCTTTCTTAAAAGATTCCTCTATATATTTTTCTCCTAAATTTAAACCTCTATCTGATATTTGTTTTAAATTTTGAAAATTATTTAAACAATCTCTTTCAAAGTTTTTAGAAATTTCCAAAGCGTATAGTTTAAAGATTTTCCTTATCTTATTATAATTATTTTTCGTATCATCAAATCTGATAATAGCTCCATTTACATCAAAAGTAATCATTGAGTTTTAACCTCCCCATTAGTTTCATCAATAAAATAAATTTAATATAAACTTTATAATCATAATATTAAACTTATTTATACTATAATTATTAATTTGATGATAAAAGCTATTTTCCTTCTAAATAAAAAATTTGTCTAAAGTTTTTAAAAAAATTAGACAAATCTTAGACTATTATTCTTTAAATTATTCCAAATACTCCAAATAATATTGGTATAAATATAGCTGGCAACAAATTTGCTACTTTTATATTTGTTAGTTTAAGTACATTTAAACCGAGACCTATAATCAGTAAGCTTCCAGCTGCTGTCATCTCTGTAACTACAGGGTCACTTAAGAATCCATTTAAAAACGATGCACCTAAACATATAATACCTTCATATAAAAATACGGATATTGCAGAAAACATTACACCTATACCTAAAGAAGCAGTGAATATAATAGAAGCTATTCCATCTATTACAGATTTTACAAATAATGTATCATGACTTCCTGTAAGTCCACTTTCTAGTGCTCCAACTACTGCCATAGCTCCTATACAAAATAATAAACTAGATGATATAAAACCTTCCGCAATAGAATCTTTTTTATTTCCTTTAGAGAATTTACTTTGTAAAAAAACTCCTAGTTTGTTTACCCATTTATCTATATCTATTAACTCTCCTATTAAAGCACCTATAGCTATAGATGTTATTGTTACTAACGTATTTTTCCCCTCTAAAGCTCCTGATATACCGATATACAATACACATAAAGCAATTCCATTCATTATAGTATCACTTACTCTTTGAGGTAGTCCTCCTTTAATTATAAGACCTACTATACATCCACCTGCAATTGCTAGACTATTTGCTATTACTCCAAACATTTTTTCTCCCCTCGATTAGCTAATTAAAATTTACTCATATTATCAAAACTTAAACATCAATAGTTTGTAGTGGATATTTTAAATATTCCAAAAATTCTTCAAATCCTTTTCTAGATATATTTACAGTTTTAGTATTTATATTTGGATGAAAATTTAAGAAATCTTCTTTAATTACATCCTTGTCTATGTAAAGCTCCACTTTTCTTTCTATGTCATTTATCAATGAAAAAGGATTTACACTTCCTGGAAGAAGTTTAAGTACATTGTATAATCTTTCAGGCGAAGCAAATGATAATCTAGAACTTCCTATCTTATCTTTAAGTGAGTTTAAATCAACCTGCTTTTCTCCTTTAACTACAATAAGGTAATACTTATTTCCTTTAGCATTTCTTAAAAATAAATTTTTACATTGACATCCTTTTGTTATTTCATCCAAAATTACTAGTTGTTCTGCTGTATATACAGCTTCATGCTCTACTACATCATATTCAATATTTAATTTGTCCAAGATACTATATATTTTAGTTTCATTAATTCTCACTTCATTTTCGTCTTCTTCTTTCATAACTTTATCTTTCAAATCATTCATATTTCTCTTTTCTCCTTAAACACTTTGTTATTTCTATACCCTCTTTAAGATATTACTCTACAATAGCTATTGCTCTTACTGGAGCACCATCAGCGTCATTATACTTAAATGGAGCTGCTATAAATAGAAATTTTTCTGGAACATTTTCTAGATTTGTAAGATTTTCTATTATTATTTTACCTTTTTCAAATAGAATATGATGCACTTTAAAAACTGATGTATCATATCTATCAACTGATAGCATGTCTATGCCTATACCTTTTATATTAGTATCAGCTATATAATTTGCAGCTTCTTCTGTTAATGTAGGATAACCTACATAGTACTGCTTTTTATCCCAAAACTTTGACCAACCTGATTTAAATATTATAAAATCACTACGTTTTATTTCATCTTCATATTTTTTTAGATATTCTAGCTCTATATTCTTCTTTCCTTTTTCAAGTTCCAATACATAAGCTTTTCCAACAAAATTTTCTATATCCAATTTGTCTAGGGTCTCACCTTTAGTATACATATGTCTTGGTGAATCCATATGAGTTCCATTATGAGAAAATACACTAATAAGTGTTTCTTGATAACCATTTTCTTCAATAATTGCTACTTTTTTGATATCTGGTCTGTTAGGCTCTGCATATACAGGCATGTCGTTATGTGTCACATGAGTTAAATCAAAAACCTTCATTTTTATATACCCCCTATGTTTTATTTTCTATTATATACCTAAATTCACTTTATTTCTATCAGTTTTTATTCCATTATATACCATACTAATATATAGTTTTTATAAATTTCAAGGGATTTACAGAAAAATCTTGAAAAGAATTATCAGTAAATATAACATCTTCGCCTAAAAAACGTTTGTATCTTCCTTCTTCTTTTTTCAATGTAATTCTTTGTTTCTGTGAATGATTGTTAAAAACCATTATTTTAAGTGGAGCTTTTTTTCTATTTGTCTGAACTCTTTTTAACATGTATTTTATATGCATATCAGCTTCAGGAAATGAATATCCACAAAATATTAAAAGGTCAGTATCTCTTAACGTTTTTTCTGTTTCATTCCAAACATTACTTAAAAATATATTTGACATATTCTTAAAATATGTTGGTGGGACTATAATAGGTTCTGTCAATTCACCACATTCTAGACATTTTGTTTCTGAACTATTTTCAATAAGTTTCATGACACCACCTTCATGTGGGGTAAGAGTTACACTATTACAAATAGGGCAATAAAGCCAATTTAATGACCCATGTACCTTATATAATTTTATTAGTGGTTCTTTTGGTTTTCTCCAATTTATTTCTTCCTTAAAATTAGTAAATTCCACACCATAATCAAGCATAATTGGAGAATCATTTTTGTCCCTTAAACCAGTGACTGTATTGTCTATATGTATATCATAATTTGCACTAATAAAAGTGGTATCAAGAAGTAAATCATTTTCTAAAAGGTTTTCAACTAAAAGTTTATGATATTTATTATCTGTTCTAGGTGTATTATGAATTGCTTCAGCCATTAATAATATTAAGTATTGTCTCAAAAAACGTATACTATCACTTCTATTATTTAGATTTTCTAGACCAAAGTTTCTAAAGGCCTCTCTTCTTTGTTCTGCTAAATCCAAAAGACCTAGAACTTCCTCAAATGTAGGAAAGTTTGCATTATCTAGATTATCTTTTACTATATCAATGTTGAACATCTGTTTAAAAAAATTGTATAATTCTCTATTCATATTGGTATTATAGTTTTTAGGATTTAGTTTTTTAAAATATTCACTAAAAAGTTCATTTTGAATAGGTAGATTTTCTGCTGCTGAAGCTCCTGCTCCTAAAAATATAGCTATTTTCATATGATTCCTCCTAATATAAATATTACTACTGTTTTTTATATCTATTAAATATTCATATCATATCTTTAATAATACAACAATAAAGCTGTCTCTTCCTAGAAAAAATCCTATTACAAGACAGCCTTATATTTATATTAAATCTTTAATAATTCATAAATAGAAAGAGCATATATTTGAGTAGCCTTTACAATATCCTCTACTATTAAATATTCATTAGCTTGATGTTCTGTTTCTGGTTTTCCTGGGAAAATAGCTCCAAATGCAACACAATTATCTAAAGCTCTTGCATAAGTTGCTCCTCCAGATGAAAGTGGTGTTCCATCAAGACCAGTTTCTTCTTCGTATACTTTTCTAAGTGTTTTTACAAGAAGTGTATCTTCTGGAACATAGATTGAATCTAAGAAATCATACTCCTTATAAGTTAAATTGTACTTATCTGTCATTTTCTTTAATTCTTTTACAAAGTCATCTTTTTTGTATGTTACTGGAATTCTTATATCTATTCCAGCAAATTCTTTTTCACTATCAATAGTTACTCTACCTATATTTACTGTTAGCTTGCCAGATACATCATCCTTACAATTAGGAATTATATTATTACCATTAGCATCCTCTCCAATGACTTCTGCTAAGAACTTAATTATATTAGAATCTATACCTATATTATTAAGAGCTATACAAAGTCTAGCTACTGCATTTATACCAGTATCACTTGCTGCTGAATGGACACTTTTTCCTATTATACATATTTTATTTCCTTCAACAGTATATTCAAAATTTAACTTATCAAGTTCTTTTTTTAATTTATCAGAATATTTTCCAATATAAATCGCTTTTCCCGGAACCGCATTTAAGGCTTTTCCAACTGACAATTCTATATCACTTTTACTATCACAAGTTAAGTGAACTTGTAAAAGACCTTTTTCTGCATTTGTTATTGGAAATCTAGAATCTGGAGTAAATCCGTAATTTGGTATTTCTTCATTATTTTCTTTATATTTATTTATACATCTCCAAAGATTTTCTTCATCAGCTCCAAAAATAAATCTTATTCTCTTATTAAAGTCTACCTTTAAATCCATAAGAGCTTTTACTGCATAAATTGCTGATATTGTAGGACCTTTATCATCTTGTGTTCCTCTTCCATATAAATTACCATTTTCTAGGACAGCTTCAAATGGAGGATGATTCCAACTTTCCAAATCACCTTCTGGAACTACATCAACATGACCAAGTATACCTATCATCTTTTCGCCTTGTCCAATTTCAGCATATCCATAATATCCATCCTTATATACTGTCTTAAATCCTAGAGATTTACATAAGTCTAATATACCTCTTAAAGCATTATCTACATTTTCACCAAATGGACAGTTTTCAGTTGCTTCAGATATAACACTAGGTATTTTTACACTTTCTTGTATAGAAGAAATCATTTCATCTTGTAGAGAATTTACTTTTTCTTTAATTTGCTCTTTCATATTATCACCCTTCAATTTTCATCATAATATACTAATAAATATTTTGACCTTTTTAAAAAAAAATATGCTTATTTTTTCAGTTTTTTTATAAATTCAATCGCTTTTAAAGTCCCCATTTTAGAATGGTCAAATGTAAGTCCACCTTGGAAATAGACGTTATAAGGAGGTCTTATTGGAGCATCTGCACTTAACTCTATAGAAGAACCTTGGATAAAAGCTCCTGCTGCCATTATGACTTCACTTTCATATCCAGGCATGTCCCAAGGAACAGGTTTTACATAAGAATCAACTGGTGCAGCTTCTTGTATCCCTTCACAAAAACTTATTACCTCATCAGCATCATTAAGTCTAATACATTGAATAATATCACTTCTTAAATCATCGTATTTTGGCAATACATTATAACCTAACTTTTCAAAAGCTCTTGAACAAAATATGGCTCCCATTACAGCCTGAGACACTATATAAGGTGCCAAGAAGAATCCTTGAAGTACATTTCTAGTAGTTCCAAAAGTAAGACCACATTCTTTTCCTATTCCAGGAGAAGTCATTCTATAAGATATAAGTTCAATTAAATCTTTTTTACCAGCAATATATCCACCTGTTAAGGCAAGACCACCACCAGGATTTTTTATTAGAGAACCAGCCATAACATCTGCTCCAACATCAGTAGGCTCTTTAGTATCTAAAAACTCACCATAACAATTATCAACCATTACGATAACTTCTGGTTTAACAGACTTTATTACATCAATAGCTTCTTTTATATCACTAATTGAAAGCGATTTTCTCCAAGAATATCCTTTTGACCTTTGTATCATAACAAGTTTAGTTCTATCATTTATTTTATTTCTAATTCCTTCTAAATCTAAATTCCCATTTTCTAAAAAATCTACATCATCATATGTAACACCATACTCTTTTAATGAACCTTTTTCTTCTCTTATCCCTATAACACCTTCTAAAGTATCATATGGTCTCCCAGTAACAGACAAAATTTCATCTCCTGGTCTAACTATACCTTGTATGCACAAAGTAAGTGCATGTGTTCCATTTACAATTATTGGTCTTACAAGAGCATCTTCTGTATTAAAAACTTTAGAATAAATTTCTTCTATTTTTTCGCGCCCAATATCATTATATCCATATCCTGTAGTCCAGTTAAAGTGCATATCACTTAGTTTAGACTCTTGCATAGCTTTTAAAACTTTATATTGATTATATTCTCTTATTTCCTTTATTTCTTCAAACTTGTCCTTTATTTCTTCCATTACTTCTTGCGATAGTTTAAAAGTATCATCATCTATCCCATAGTAATCTTTTAATAATTCTTTTGTCTCATTAAGCATTTTATCACCTGTCTCTTTATTATTTTATTTAAACATGCCAAAGGAGACTATTTTACTAAAACAAATAAATCATAGTTTATAGGTTAGTATAAGTCTCCTCTCAATCATCTTAAATTAAATTATTATCTATCTGTTGTTATTATTGTTATTGTTTTGATTTTGATTTGTTAGATTAATATACTTTCCAGGTTGTATAGTTGAAACAGCATGTTTATAAATCATGTTTTGCTGTCTATTATCTCCTTCTATTAATATTATATAACTATCAAATCCTTTTACAAGCCCTTTAACTTGTACTCCATTAACTAAATATATAGTAACAGGTATCCTTTCTTTCCTAGCATTATTTAAAAACAAATCTTGTAAATTTAAAACTGTATTTTTCATTAGATTTGTACCCTCCCAAGATTAAATTGAACTTCTAAAATATTCCTACCTTATATTCTATATAAGTTATGATAAATTTTCAATATTAAGTTGTATACTTAAAAAATTATATATTATTTTATAGAATCTTTAATATATAAGATTATTTCATTTTTTAATGTATCTATGCTTTCATATTTATCTAAATCAAACCATTTTGCTATTTCATATCTTTTAAACCAAGTTATCTGACGCTTTGCATACCTTCTAGAATCTCTTTTGATTATTTCGATAGCTTCTTCGTATGTATATTCTCCATCTAGATACTTTAATATCTCTTTATAGCCTATACCTTGCATGGATATCATGTCTTTTTTAAATCCCATACTTAAAAGTTTTTTGACTTCTTCAACCAACCCATTTTCAAGCATGATGTCAACTCTCATATTTATTCTTTCATATAAGTGTTCTCTATTTCTATTTAATACAATTATTATTGGTTCATACTCTTCATTAAATTTTAAATCACTTGAAAAGTCATTCATTTTCTTACCGCTTAGACAAACTTCAAGTGCCCTTATAACTCTTTTAGTATTGTTCTTATGAATTCTATTAGCAGCTTCTTCATCGAGTGATTTCAATCTATCATGCATGTAATCTATTCCCTTTTCAGCAAGCTGATTTTGAAGTTCATCTCTCAATTCATTATTGGCATCAGATTTTGCAAAATCCATATTATATATTAAAGAATTTAAATAAAGCCCTGTGCCTCCAGTTACTAATACAGATTTTCCTTTTTGATTTATTTCATATATATACTTTTTTGCCCTTTGTTGAAACTCTGAGACTGAAAATGGATAGTCAGGCTTAACTTCATCTATAAGATAGTGCTTTACTCCCTGCATCTCTTCTTCTGTAACTTTTGCACTTCCAATATCCATATATTTATATATTTGCATAGAATCTGCTGAAATTATCTCTGCATTCATGTCTTTTGCTAATTTTATTGACAAATCTGTCTTTCCAACAGCAGTTGGACCTGTAAGTATTATAAGTGGTATTTTTTTCATAATATTCCTTTCCATATATTTTAACTATCCAAATATTTTACATGATTCTTTTAAACATTTTTTCTATTTCCGTCTTAGATATTTCGACCATTATAGGTCTTCCATGAGGACATGTAAATGGATTCTCACAATCTTCTAATTGTTTTAACAGACTTTTTATTTCAATATCATATATTTTATCATTTGCTTTTATAGCAGACCTACATGCCATAGATGCAAATCTTTCTCCCTTTAAATCATAATTACTTGTAATCTCTTCTATATTATCAACTATCTGAAGGATGAACTTTTCAGTTTCAGGAACTCCAAATATAGTTGGTACACATCTTATCATTATATGATTATTACCAAATACTTCTAATTCAAAACCAAATTTCATAAATAACTCTAAATTATTTTCAATTTGAAGCATATCTACATTTGATACTTCAATTACCACTGGGTCTAAAAGTATTTGCATATTGATATCTTGTCTATAAAACTTTTCCATATATCTCTCATATAATATTCTTTCATGTGCAGCATGTTGGTCCAACAAATACATAGAATCATCTTTGTTTAAAATTATATAAGTATTAAACACAACACCAATTACAGAATATCCATATAGAGAAAATTTAACTTTTGAACTATATAAATATTCTTCTTCACACTCTCTAATGCTATCAATATAACAGTTACCATCGCTTCTTGAACCATCAACTTGAAATTCTTCTTGTATGTTGTCATTTACAGTATCTTCACTTAGATACTTAGTGTTTTTTAATTCATCTTCTACACTTTCATTTAATACTTCACTTACCGATTGAAATTTATTTATTGGTTTTTCACTCGATAAAGTTATAACTTCAATAGCTTCATCTTTTTCTTTAGTAATATTGTTATTTTTAGAATCATCTTCTAATAAATTATTATTTTTCAATTCAAAACCTGTACTTTTTTCTCTATTATTAATAGCAATTCTAGGTTGCGTTTTTTTATCTGAATAAGTAGCATACTTTCCAATAAGATTTGAATGTATCAGTTTAACCTTTAGAAAATCTCTAAGTTCTATATAGACTTCTTGTTCTTTTTCAAATTTAATTTCGAGTTTATTAGGATGTATATTTACATCGATACATGATGGTTCCACTTCTATATTTAAGAAACAAACTGCATGTTTACCTATTGGAATTATAGACTTATAACTTTCTGTTATTGCATCTATGATTATTTTGCTTTTTACAAATCTTTTATTTATATAGATATGTTGTAAATTTTTATTGGAACGATATATATTGTTATTACTTATATATCCATTCATTTTAAAGTGATTACATTTAAACTCCACATCTATTATATTTTCTGTTATTTCTTTTCCATATATGCTTCTAATGGTATTTACTAGTTTACCATCTCCTGGAGTATTTAACATTTGTTTGTTATTATTTGTATATTTAAATTGAACACTTGGATTACCTATTGCAAGTTTATTTATTAAATCACTTATATTTATAGTTTCTGCATGAGTAGACTTTAAAAACTTCTGTCTTGCTGGTGTATTAAAGAAAATATCTTTTATAATGATTGTAGTCCCATTAGTAGAACCAATTGGTTCTTTTGATATTATTTTTCCACCCTCAACGTATATTTTAGTTCCTATAATCTCATCCTTTGTTTTAGTAGTCATATCTAATTTGGATACAGCTGAAATAGATGCTAATGCCTCCCCTCTAAAACCAAGAGAATATAAGTCGTACAAATCATCAATTTCTTTAATTTTACTAGTAGCATGTCTTAAAAATGATTTCTCAACTTCACTTGAAGGTATTCCTATTCCATTATCTGTAATCTTAATTAAACTCTTGCCTCCATCAACTATATCTATAGAAATTTTGCTTGCACCTGCATCGATAGAGTTTTCAATAAGTTCTTTCACTACAGAAGAAGGTCTTTCTACAACTTCACCTGCTGCTATCTTATTTATAGTTAAATCATCTAGGATGTTAATTATATTTTTCATTTGCACACCTCTAAGATTTTATTTCTTTTGCTTTTTTTTGAAGATTATAAAGAGAATTTATCGCATCCAATGGAGTCATATTTAGGATATCTAGATTTAAAATTTCTTCTGATAGTATGTCTCTCTTTACACTGTCAAAAGATATTTGAGTTAATGCTACTTCTTTTACAGAATCTTCTTTATTGGTTTTCTCCATATCATCATTTTCCTTTATTAAAGCAACTTCATCATTTAGTAACTTAAATTTAGAATTTAATTTATCATAATCCTTTTTTATATGCTTATAGTCTTTTACTATAAGTTCATGTTCTATTTTTAGAGATTCATATTTATTCTTAAAATTACTTTGATTTACCTTAAGCAATTCTTCATCTAAATTAATGCTAGTCGCATTAGTTTTTTCTTTATCACCATTTATCGCTACACTGTTATAGACATGATTTTTTTCCAAGTCTTTAAGTATATATTTTGCTCTTTCTATGACTTCATCTGGTAGTTTAGCTAATTTAGCAACATATATTCCATAACTCTTATCTGCCCCTTGAGGAATTATTTTTCTTAAAAAGATTATTCCTTCTCCATCTTCTTTGACTGCTATTGAATAATTCTTAACCTCTTTAAACTCCTCTTCTAAATCAGTAAGTTCATGATAATGTGTTGCAAATAATGTTTTGCATCTAATATTCTTCTGAATATATTCCACTATTGACCATGCTAAACTTATACCATCATAAGTGCTGGTTCCACGACCTATTTCATCTAATATAACTAGACTTCTCTCTGTAGCATTTTTTAGTATAAGAGATACTTCATTCATTTCCACCATAAAAGTAGACTGCCCTTGAGATAAGTCATCACTAGCTCCAACTCTAGTAAATATTCTATCTAAGATTGGAATATCAGCATATTCTGCTGGTACAAATGAACCTATATGTGCCATAAGTGCTATTATAGCAGTTTGTCTCATATAGGTTGATTTCCCAGACATATTAGGACCAGTTATTATGTTAATAATGTTTTCTCCACGGTTTAGATATGTATCATTTGGAACGAAATTTTCCTCACCTACTATATTTTCAACAACTGGATGTCTACCATTTCTTATATCAAGTTTATTATTTTCATTTATTGCTGGCTTTACATAATTATTTATGTGTGCAACTGTTGCCAGAGATACAAAAACATCTATATTAGCTATAGTTTTAGCTACTTTTTGTATTCTATCTATATTTTTGTATATAGTATCTCTTATACCTACAAATATCTCGTATTCTAGAGACTTAATTTTTTCTTCAGCATGTAATATCTTTTCTTCTATTTCCTTTAATTCTGGAGTTATATATCTTTCTGCATTACTAAGTGTCTGCTTTCTTATATATGTCTCATCTAGTTTTGCCTGTTTAAAGTTAGCTTTTGTTATTTCTATATAGTAACCAAAAACTTTATTAAAACCTATTTTTAATGATTTAACTCCTGTCTTTTCTCTTTCCCTATTTTCTATTTCTTTTACAAGAAAAGCTCCATTTTTAGAAATATCTCTTAATTCTTTAAGCTCTTCACTAAAATCAGACTTAATTATATTTCCATCTTTTATAGTTATTGTAGGTTCTTCTAAAATAGCTTCATCTATTAAATTGTATATATCATCCAATTTATCCATTTCTGAAACATACTCTTTTAATATTGTTGCATTTGATAAATCTATTGTGTCTTTTAAATTTGGTAATTTTTCTATTGAATTTTTTAAGTGAACTAATTCTTTTGGTGTAACCCTTTCAAATGCTATCTTTCCACATATTCTTTCTATATCGTATATATTTTTAAGTATATCATTTAAATCTTCTCTTAATATAAAATCATCTTTTATCTCTTCTATTACATCTAATCTATTTTCAATTTTAGATTTATTTATCAAAGGTTCTTCAACATATTTTCTTAAAAGTCTACCTCCCATTGCTGTAGAAGTTTTATCAAGAACATGCAATAATGAACCTTTCTTCTTATTGCCTCTTATAGTTTGAGTAAGCTCTAAGTTAGTTCTAGTAAACATATCTAAAACCATGTATTCTGATGAATTGTATATATTTATATTATTTATATTAGATGTTATTTGTTTTTGAGTATTATATATATAATTCAGAAGAATTGATAAGCTTGACTTTATAAGACCTTTATCATCAAACTTTAGTTTTTGTAGATAAACCTCTGGAAAATATTCTCTTAATATGTTTATATCCAAATAGTTATCGCTAAAACTTTCATTTATGTATATATTACTTACAGTAGCTATATCTCTAAGCTTTTCTATAAAGTCTAAATCATTTATAATTATTTCTGTAGGATGGATTTTTGCAATCTCTTCAATTACTTTATCTTCATTTAAACAAGTTGCATTAGTTTCTCCAGTACTTATATCGACATAAGTTAGCCCTATATTAGAACCATCCTTATATAAAGACAACAAATAATTATTTTTTTTATTTTCAAGTAAATTTCCATCTAAAACAGTTCCAGGAGTGATGACTCTTATAACCTCTCTTCTAACAATTCCTTTTGCAGTAGATGGGTCTTCCATTTGTTCACCTATTGCTACTTTATATCCATTTTCAACTAATTTTGATATATATGAATTGGCTGAGTGGAAAGGCACACCACACATAGGAGCACGTTCTTCTAAACCACAAGCTTTTCCTGTTAATGCTATTTCAAGAGCTTTTGAAGCTACTAATGCATCTTCAAAAAACATTTCATAAAAATCTCCCAATCTAAAAAACAGTATACAATCTTTATATCGGTTTTTTACTTCAAGGTACTGCTTCATCATAGGAGTCAATTTATTCATATCTATTTGCATTATCAAACCTCCTTCTTTTCTAATTAAATATTATATCATAGTAGATGATTATTATTAATATAATATATAAAATTTTGACGTATAACTAAAAAACAATCCAAAATGTATAATTGCATTTTGGATTGCTAGGTTTAATACTCTTTGAATAAAGCATATATATAATTTTTACAACAAAGATATTATTTCTTTCTTAAGTTTAATGACATTTTCAAGGTTATCTTCATTCAGTTTTTTACTATCAATAATAAATTCTTTTTTTATTATTGATGGCTTTTTTGAAATGACATAAATTCTATTTGACAGCATTATAGCTTCATCAATATCATGGGTTATAAGAAGTATTGTTGAATTTACCTTTTTCTTAACATCTAAAAGCCATTTTTGCATAGATGTCTTAGTCAACGAGTCGAGTGCTCCAAAAGGCTCATCTAAAAGCATTATGTCATCAGAATTTACAAAGGTTCTCAGGAAATTTGCTCTCTGTCTCATTCCTCCAGAAAGTTCAGACGGATATTTATTTTCATATCCATTTAAACCAAAAACCTCAAAATAATGTTTTACCATTTCCCTTGCTTTACTCTTTTTTTCTTTTTTTAAGACTAGTGGTAGTGACACGTTATCTATTATAGTTTTATATGGTAAAAGTAAGTCTTTTTGGTACATGTAACTGTATTTTCCATTTATATCTACTTTACCACTATTGTAATCTGTAAGTTTAGTTATAATATTAAAGATAGTACTTTTACCACATCCACTTGGTCCTAATATAGAAACAAATTCGCCTTCATATACATCAATACTTATATCTTTTAAAACTTCAACTTCTTTATATGTTTTTGATACATTTTCTATAGATACTTTTATTTTTTTATTGTGGTAAGAATTCATTTGTGTAAGCATCACTTGCCTTCATATCCTTATCTATTAATTTATATTCTTTTAAGAATGATGTGTAGTTATTCCATACACTGTCTTTCATTTCTCCCCATCTAGGTGCATCGTCTTTATATTTACTTGCTAGATATTCTTGACTCTTTAATGCTAATTTTTCATCTACCTCAGGTGCATGTTTTACTAATGTTTTTGCTGCATCTTCTGGATTTTTAATTGCATATTCGTAACCTTTTGTTGTAGCCTTTAAGAATTTCTTAGCTAGTTCTGGATTATCTTTTAGTACAGTTTCATTAGAAATTATAAGTGGTGTATAATAATCTAATCTTTCATCTAAATCTTTTACTGGTATAAAGTTCAAATCATAGTCAATTAAACTTGCCTTAACTGCATCCCAACCTTCAAATATCCATGCAAAATCTACAGTTTTCATAGCTGCAAAAAAATCATCTTGACCAGTATTAACTATTTTTAATTTGTTAAAGTCGGCTCCATTTTTCTTCATAACTGCTTTAAAAACAGCTTCTTCTGATGGAGAACCCCAACCGCCATAAGTTTTTCCCTCAAAATCCTTAGCTGTAGTTATATTTTTTTCTTTTGGTGATGCAAACCCAGAAGTATTATGTTGTATAACAGCTGCTACAGCTTTTATTGGAAGTGGGTCTTCACTAGTCTTTGCATAGGTAACTTGTTCTTGATAACTTATACCAAAGTCCGCTTTGCCTGTTGCAACTAAAGTCTCAGCTCCACTTTCAGGTGGTTGCACTATTTCAACATCTAAACCTTCTTCTTTATAATAACCTTTATCAAGTGCTACAAATAATCCAGTATGATTTGTATTTGGTGTCCAATCAAGCACCATAGTCACTTTTTTAGAAGAATCATCTTTAGTACTACTTTTATCCTTATCATTATTTGAAGAACATCCAGTTATTGTCGCTAATGTAAAAACACTTACTAAACCTAATATTCCTAATTTTTTGAAATTCATAATTTCCTCCCTCAAATACAATTAATCTGCTAATCTATGTCTTATAACAATTTTTTTTACTACTTGTACAACTCCTACAAATATTAAACTAAATATAACTACCAATATAGTAGATGCAAATACTTTATCAAGAGCATATGCACTTTTTGACCTTAGCATATAAACACCAAGACCTTTGGTTCCACCTAACCACTCTGCAACAGTCGCTGCCATTACAGCATAGGTCGCAGATATTTTAAGCCCAGAAAAAAATTTATCCATTGCCATAGGAAATTTAAGATGAATAAATGTATTAATTTTATTTGAATTCATAGTCTTAAATAAATTTAAATAATCTTTATCAATATTCTCGATTCCATCTACAAAACTTATTAATATAGGAAAAAAACAAGTAAGCGTTACCATCAATATTTTTGGCATTGTCCCAAAGCCAAACCATATCATAAAAAGTGGAGCTATAATTATTGTAGGTATCATTTGAGTGACCAACATAATAGGATAAAGACACTTTTTTATTATCGACACAAAATCCATCAATACACCAATTATTAATGATATTATAATTGCAACTATAAAACCAAGTATTGCTTCTCCTATAGTAACTACAGCATGCATGGATAAATTTTGAGAGTCTTTAAAAAATACATTAAGTATATCTACTGGCGTGGGTAGTATATACTGTGGGACTTTTAAAACTTCTACCACAGATTGCCAAAGAATAAGTATAAACAAAAATGTTGCTATTGGATATATACTATCTTTAACTTTATCTATGATTTCTAAGTTTTTCATCTATAGTCAAACCCCCAGCTTTTTCATCTACTCTAGCTACTGTTATAACTCTTTCACATCCAAGGTTAAAAGGGATTTTATGTACTTTCTTCAATAATTCAAAAACTTCATCAAAATCACCTTCAACAGTCGTACTCATTGCACCTATTTCACATTTAAGACCACTTTTTTCAATTTCAGCAATACAAGCATCTACTACTTTATACATTTCTTCTTCACCTTTGTAAGGTCTTAGTGGCATTACTGCTATGTCTGCGATTACCATTTAAATCACTCCTTTAAAAATAATTAATACCTACTAGGTATATTTTGCTTTTTATTAAAAATTTTACTTCTAAAAGATAATATATTTAAATAAAATAAAAGTCTTATCCACAATAGGATAAGACTTATTTTCATCTTTACTGGTCTCCCTACACTGGCATTATCCAAACAGGTTCAAAGGGTCGAGATAAAATCTCCTCTCAGCACATTAGCTCCCCGAAATATATTATATCTTTTCTACTTGATTATACTACACTTATCATATTTTAACAAATTTTTTATTCATATTATATATTTTATCTATTTTAAAATATATAATACCAAAATAGTATTTTTTAGTATTTTTAAAAAAGTATATTGCCACAATACCTACTCATCATAATTTATTAGAGTTTGATTAAATTTTAAAACTTAGTTATAAAAATATACTATTATAATGATTTTTCTTTATTTTATTAACCATTTGACTTTATTTAGCTTTATTCTACTGCCTCAAATCAGTTCAATTTAGGTTAATAATAAAAACCTCTTATTCTGATTTGTATATATAAACTATATAATGTAATTATTTTACCTAATTTATTTTTGAAAAATAAATTATTTTTTTTAATTTTTAAATTTTTTAATATGTACCTTGAAAAATCAAACGTTTTCCTATATGATTGTAATTGTAGAATAAAACTAAATAGGCAAAACTAGAGAAATTTAGTGACGCAAAGCTATAGGGACTAAGACTTATGAAACGAGTTATGTCAGCCAGTTGCCAAAAAGATATTTTCTTTTTGTTTTTATGAAAGTTTTTTAGGGGGATAAATGATATATGTTTATAGATAAAATGGATAGATGTACGCATATACTAACTGCATATATATGCAGTTCATACGATTACTGCAATTTTATAGATACACAATTAAATGACTTTATACTAGAATATGGAGAGAACGTGGTAGAATCTTGTTTGCATCAAGTGATGGTATTGGTAAGCAGATATAATTAAAGAAATTTTATTTTCTAGAAAAACCTTTTTAGTTTTATCTACGTTTTATAATACATTAAAGAACTAATTAAAATAAGCTTCATTATCTATTTTTCATGAAGTAAACAGTTGAGTTTATCTCATATACTGTTTACCCCAATTACATAATTCTAATAATATCGATTCCAATGATTTACCACGTTTAGTAGACAAATATTCAACTTTTGGAGGAATAGTCGGATAAGAAATCCTCTTAATAAGTCCATCTCTTTCAAGATACTTTAATTCTTGTGACAGTATCTTATGACTTATATGAACAACTTCTTTTTTTAATTGACTGTAACGTATTGGCTCTTGTTTTAAAATATGCCATAAAATAATTGCCCTCCATTTACTTCCTATCACAGTCATGGTAAAACCAATTGAACAATTAAAATCTTTTTGTCTTTCTTCAATATTTGGAAATTCTTCAAAATTATTATCTATATCCATCCCAATCCTCTCTTTCAAAATAGTAAGTATCTAACTAAAAAGTGCATTCTTGTTTAGCATACTAATTCGTAATATAATCTTGATTGTAGCATAGAGCCTTACATAATACTACTTTTTTAGATGTATATGTTTAAATTTTAATATAGACATATACTGTTTTATTAATTTTATTTAAATAGATAATAATAAGTAATAACTTATCTAAAGTTTTCTATGTACACAAACTACTCTAATATTTAGAAAGGATTATATAATATGAATAAAACATTTCGTCTTTATCAAGTTGACTCATTTACAAAAGAAAAATTTACAGGTAATCCAGCTGGTGTAATTACAAATGCTGATGGCTTATCTGAATCACAAATGCAAAAAATAGCAAGAGAATTAAATAATTCAGAAACTGCTTTTATTTTCAATAAATTTGTTAAAAATCATCAAGAAAATTATGATGTACATATCAGATTTTTTACACCAACTAATGAGGTTCCTATATGTGGTCATGCTACTATTGCTGCCCATTATGCTAGAGCAGTAGAAAACCAACTCAATAGCACAACAGTATTTCAAAAAACTGGTGCTGGAATATTGCCAGTTGATATTATAAAAAAAGATAATGATTATGAAATAATTATGACACAAGGAAAAATTGAAGTATCTCCACCATTAAAACAAACATATCAAGAAAGATTACTTAATGCATTTGGTATTTTAAAGGAAGATATTCATACAGATTGTCCTATTGCCATAGCATCTACAGGACATTCAAAGGTTATGATTGGAATAAAGAGATTATCAACATTAAATAATTTATCTCCAAATTTATATGAATTATCGAAAATAAGTCAAGAAATAAAATGTAATGGATATTATATTTTTACATTAAATAATAAAGAAATGCTACAAGTTCATGGAAGGATGTTTGCTCCTGCAATTGGTATTTCAGAAGACCCTGTTACAGGAAATGCTAATGGGCCTTTAGGTGCGTATATTGTACATTATAAAGTAATACCTACACCTAACACACAGTTTATATTTGAAGCAGTTCAAGGAGAAGCAATAAAACGCAAAGGCAAGATGTTAGTAAAAGTAATTATTTCAGATAATAAGCCAGTTGAAGTAAAAATAATTGGAAAAGCTATAATTGCATTCTCAACAAACATAGAAATTGAATTATAGAATACATCTAAGTAAAATTTTGAACTTTTTAATTCTAATTGATACTAATTTAATAACAAACTAATTTATATACAAATTAATTTTTTTATTATTTGTTAATATATATTTATCATTATATTATATAATAATATAGATAGTTACTATATCTTAAATTAGATAAATCATAATTATATATTATTGTCAAAACTCAATTATATAATTTTTAATAATATTATTTTAGGAGGAAAAAATGATAAACGATATTAAAAATAAGTTCAAAGATTACAAACCATATATAAATGGATATAAAAATATGAAAAGAGCATCTGTTTTAATTCCAATAGTAGAAATAAATAACATACATCATATATTATTTGAAGTTCGCTCAAAGAATTTAAAGCATCAACCTAATGAAATTTCTTTTCCTGGTGGCAAAATAGAATCCAATGAAACTCCATATAATGCTGCTATCAGAGAAACTTGTGAGGAATTAGGCACTTTTAGTGACAATATAGAAATCATATCTAGTCTAGACCTACTTATAACACCTGTAAAATTTATAATACATCCTTATTTAGGATATATAAAAAACATTAACAATTTAAATATAAATAAAGATGAAGTTGACCATACTTTTTTGGTACCTATAAAATATCTTTTAGAAAATCCTCCAAATACTTATAATAATACTGTAAAAGTTTTTCCTGATGAAAATCTACCCTATGGATCAATTCCAAACCAAAAAGATTATAAGTTTGAAAGTGGAAGTTACCCTATTCTATTCTATAAATATAAAGATTATGTAATATGGGGTATGACAGCAAAAATACTAGAAAACTTTTTAAACTTCTTATCAGAATAATACTTGTAAGTGAATATTCAAAATTTTAAATGTAATAATTCTAAAAAATATAAGAAATTATGTTTTATAATTTTTTATTTAATTATTATTACATAATTACCAATACAATTTCAAGGTAAATACTAAGTGTTATTATCATACTATAGATAAATTATAGCATAATAATATATCTAATAAGGTTAAGATATGAAATAAATGATTTTAATGTATCTTTATGGTAAAATATAACAAGTTAGTAAACTGTAAATCAAAGTATATGGAGGTGCTTATAATGTTTGCAGTAGGATTTATTGTTATATCCGCAATTGCCCTTTTCATTTTAAGTATATTATTATTTAATGGAAAAGCAAGTATGCTATTAGCAGGGTATAATACTATGAGTGATAAAGAGAAAGCTAGATATGATAAAAAAAAATTATGTAGAAGTTCTAGCATTGTTATTTTTATTGTATCTATAATGTTGTTTATTATGGCATTTCTTGGTTATAGAGTAGAGAATGGACAAATGGGTGAAAAAGAAATGCTTCCATTTGCTGTGATATTTATAATCGTTATACTTGCTAGTGTGTTTTTCAATATCTATTATTCTAATAAGAAATGTAAAAAATAATATTTAGTAAGCTAAGCAGTTAATTAAAGATTAACTGCTTTTCTATGTTTATTCTATAATATATTAGTATATAATAAGGAAAGATTAATATATAGTTAGGTAAAACTTGATAAAATAAAAATAGATGTACTATCAATTTACATTTTATATCAAATTTATTTATAATAAAAACTGAAATTAACATAACATATGTAATGTATGTTTTTAAAATTTGATATATTTTGTTTTATAGTACATCTATTTTGATAAGTTTACATAATTTTATTATATTGTACAATATTAATCATTTATTAGTACTCCATTTAATGAAAAAGTTCTAGGTTCAGTAATTCTAACCATAACTAATTCCCCAATTAAATTATCATTTCCGCCTTCGAAATTTACAAGTTTATTTTGTCTAGTTCTACCAGCAAATTTATTTTCATTATTTTTACTTCTTCCTTCAACTAAAACTTCAACTATTCTATTTTTATATCCATTATTTATATCTGCTGAAATCCTATTTACAGCTTCTAACACTCTATTAAATCTCTCATGTTTTATTTCTTCTGGTATTTGATTTTCCATTTTGGCAGCAGGTGTTCCCTGTCTTTTGGAATAAATAAACGTAAAAGCTGAATCATATTTTACTTTTTCAATTACATCTAAAGTATCTAATAAATCTTCTTCTGTTTCTCCTGGAAAACCTATCATTAAATCTGTTGAAAAAGCAATGTCTGGTACTTCTTTTTTAGCCTTTTTTATTATTTCTAAATAATATTCTTTTGTATAATGTCTATTCATTTTTTTCAAAAGACTACTACTTCCACATTGTATTGGTAAGTGTAAAAATTCACATACCTTATCACAGTCTCTAATTGCATATATTACTTCATCAGATATATCTTTTGGATGAGATGTCATAAATCTAACCCTTTCAATTCCTTCTATATCATTTACTTTTCTTAGAAGTTCTGCAAATGTAACTGGATTTTCAAGTGTCTTACCATAAGAGTCAACATTTTGTCCAAGTAAAGTTATTTCTTTTGTTCCATTTGCTACAAGTTCTTTTATCTCATCAATTATATCTTCAGGTGTTCTACTTCTTTCTCTGCCTCTTGTATATGGAACTATACAGTATGTGCAGAAATTATTGCATCCATACATTATATTTACAAATGCTTTTAATTCAAATTTTCTATTACTTCTAAGCCCTTCTATTACCTCTCCATCTACATCCCAAACATCTACCAACATTTTGTCAGAATCCATTGACTCTGTAAGTAATTGTGGAAATTTATATAGATTATGTGTTCCAAATATAAGGTCTACATGTTTGTATTTTTTTCTTAGTTCTTCTACAACATGTGGTTGTTGCATCATACACCCACATACAGCTATTTTCATATTTGGATTTTTTCCTTTTAAGTTCTTTAATTGTCCTAAGTTGCCATATACTTTTAGTTCTGCATTTTCTCTAACTGCACATGTGTTATATATTATTAAATCACTTTCTTCAACCATCATTGACATTTTGTATCCCATTTCTTCTAGCATTGAACATAATTTTTCTGAATCATGTTCATTCATTTGGCATCCAAAGGTTTGAGTAAACACGAGTTTTCTCTTTCCAGTTCTGTTGAAGTATTCTTCATTTTGTCTGTGTATTTGTTCTATATATTTATCTTGTTCTTGTATTTTCTCTATAGGTATTGTTACTTGTTTTCTTTTGCTCACGTCTATTCCTCCTATTTAATTTCTTATATTACACATAACCTTAATTATATCAAATAAGAAAAATCTTTTAAAGATATTATTATTTTTATATGTGTGTTTTGATAATAATTTAGATATAGTATATTGCTAAAAAATAAAAAAAGATGTTTTAAATTTTAATTTAAAACATCTTTCTTATATTAAAATGACCTATTTCCTACTGAATTATAATTAAACCTATTTATTCTCAATCAAATAACAATTATTTAGTATTAAATATTGTCCTTCCTCAACTGTTATATATCTGTTTCCTGAGAAAACATCATTAGTAACTATTCCATCCACATCACCCAAGCTATCATCTCTAACTTCATAATATGCATCAGAAGAATTTGAAACTATAGTATATTCTCCAGCAGGAATTTCTAGTCCAATTTTGTACATACCATTTCCAAACTTACCATTCTTGGCCTTTTGAACTTTAGCATACTTGGCTAATATCATTGTTGAATCCTCAATTTTAATATACTGCCCATTCTCTAAAGTTATATATCTAGTTCCACTAAAAATATCATTTGAAAGTATACTATCAGCATTTCCTGTACTATCACTTGTAACTTCATAATAAGAAGCATAACTTCCTGAATTTGAAGTTATTAAGTATTCCCCTGCTGATATATCTTTTCCAACCTTATACATACCAGCTTTTATAGTCTTTGTAGTCGGCTTAGCATCATCTTTTATAATTCCAGTATTAATATCTCCAAGTCCATTTGTTACATTTAGACATTGTTGAATTATAGTTAAATTTATATACCCTATAGAAGTTATCTTTTTAGCATTCTTTAAGACGCTTTTATTACTGCCATTATCAACTAATACCATTGGACTATTTTTTGATAAAGATGAACCTACAAGAGCATTTGTTAATTCATATGCTCCAGCTATATAAAAATCTTTAGCATCTTTGTAAAATTTATCTATTATTGCTTTATTAGTTTCAAAGCGAGTACTTCCTCCCAATCTAGTAGATTTAGTCTTGTTTACTAAAGTAGTACTCATTGAAGATGTTCCTCCTATTACATAAGATTTTAAGCCACTAGTTGAAAAAGGTATACTTCGCCCATTAGTAAGAATTATTGGTGTACTATCTCTTGCAGCTACAGATGCAATACTTATAGCATCAGCTTCTCCTTTATATGCATTTGTTAACATTACAGTGTCAACTTTTTTTATTGAGTTTATTTCTTTTGCAACATTATAACTTGTTTTTATTCTGTCACTTCCCTGAATTCTTACAACTTTTATATTTTTAGCTTTTAATGAATTTTCTACAGCTGTACTTATAGAATATGTTCCTCCAATTATATAAACTTTTGATACATTTTTTAATCTTGCAGATGTCTCAGTTGGTATAGTATTTTTTTCAGTTAATAATATAGGTGCATTTAAAGCTCCTGCTAATCCACTTGCACTTAGACCATCTGCTATAGAATTATTAGTATTAATTAGTATAGCAGTCTTATATGCATTTTCATCTGCTACATTACCTGCAATTTCATACTTATTATTTCCTTGTATCTTCTCTACAGATGATATTGCATTTACTAGTTGAATATTTGCAAATGCAAAAGAAATACTCAAAGTCAATGTTAACATTCTTTTACAGAATTTCATAATAAAATTATCCCCCTCATAATAAATTTTTAATATATGAATACATTCTCTTAATTAGGTTATGTACTTAACAAACTTATGTAAAATCGTAAACTACATTAGATTGTATTACTAATAATCACCAATGCAATTATTCATATAAATATAATTGTATTTACATTTATATTAAAAATCAACTAGATTTATATAAATACTTATAATTTTATTTTTATTCTTAATATTTTTTTTATTATGTTATTTTAATAGATTTATTTTTCTTTTTTAAGTATATAGATATATTTCTCAAAATATTCTATTTCTATTATAGTTACACATATTTTATTTGGCTAAAGTATTATTTAAATTTAGAATTTTCTATTTTATATTAAAAACATATTTTACAGGTATAGTTTTATAAGTTTTAACTAAATTTCATTTTATATTACGAACTATATAT